>JAZNUO010000249.1:0-26985 GCA_045592305.1 Eubacteriales bacterium
TTCGGGCAAGACCGAATCGGAATATCGAGTGCGTAGTGAAGCGAAGCACATATCGAACGCCGCAAGGCGTATATCGACTGTTTTTTTGTCGATATGCACGAGCGGACGAGCCCGCCCGTGCTCGATATACCGCTCGGCGTAAGCCTTCGCGGTTCGATATGCCGCCGAAAGCGGCTCGATATGCGCCCGTAGGGCGCAAGAACTCACCGATTAACCCAAATTTGACAAAAGAAAGGATGTGACCCACCACCATGAAACGCCTATTCGCCTATCTCCGTCCCTTTATGGGTCGGATGTCGGTGGGACTCGCCATCAAGATCGCGGGGACGCTGGTCGAACTGGCCCTGCCCTACATACTGGGTATGATCCTCAACGAGATCATCAAGGATTACGCCCTCTCGGGGGACACCGAGGGGGGCGTGCGCTCCATTCTCCTCTGGGGCGGGGTCATGGCGGTCTGCGCCGTGGCGGCTCTGGTGTTCAACATCGCGGCCAACCGCATGGCGGCCTTTGTGGCCAAGGACGTGGCCACCGCCATCCGTCACGATCTCTTTGACGCCACCATGCGCCTCTCCTGCGCCCAAGCCGACGGCTTTACGGTGCCCTCTCTGGAGTCCCGCCTCACCTCGGATACCTACAACGTCCACCACATGGTGGGCATGATGCAGAGGCTGGGTGTCCGCGCCCCCATTCTGCTGGTGGGCGGTCTCATCATTACTCTTGCGCTGGATCCTGTGCTGACCCTGGTCATGTTCTCGGTCATGCCCCTCATCGTGCTGACGGTGTTCATAGTCTCCAAGCGTGGCGTACCTCTCTACAGCCGCTCCCAGCAGGCGGGAGACGCCATGGTGCGGGTAGTGCGGGAGGACGCCCAAGGCATCCGCGTCATCAAGGCTCTGTCCCGTAAGGACAACGAGCAGTCCCGCTTTGAGGCGGTGAACGAGAGCCTCATGAAGGACAGCCTTTCCGCCGCCGCCAATATGTCGGTGTCCAATCCCCTCATCAACCTCTTTCTGAACGTAGGTCTTGTGGCGGTCATGGCGGTGGGCGCTATCCGTGTCAACGCGGGCACCTGCCATCCCGGCACCATCATTTCCTTCATCCAGTATTTCACCATCCTCTCCAACGCCCTCCTCTCCATCACCCGCATCTTCATGATGTTCACCAAGGGCACCGCCTCCATGAACCGCATCTGCGAGGTGCTGGATGCCCGCGGACAGGACGCAAGCGAGGCCGCCTCCGAGGGGGTCATGCCCTTTCCCGAAAGCGCTGACCGCTATATCTCCTTTGAAAACGTCACCTTCTCCTACCGCGGCAAGGCGGACAACACCCGCTGCGTCTCCTTCAACCTCCCCAAGGGGGGCACCCTGGGCATCATCGGTGCCACGGGCTCGGGTAAGACCACACTTTTGTCCCTCCTCATGCGCTTCTATCAGGTCCCCGTAGGGAGCGGCACCGTCCGCATCGGAGGACGTGACATCCGTACCATGACCCCCTCCGAGCTGCGCTCCCGCTTCGGCATCGCCATGCAGAACGATTTCCTCTACGCGGGTACGATTGAGGATAACATCCGCTTCGGGAGGGAGATCTCCCACGAGCAGGTGGTGCACGCCTCCACCATGGCGCAGGCTCACGAATTCATTTCCAAGCTGGCTGACGGCTACGGACATAAGCTCACCGTCAAGGGCACCAACCTCAGCGGCGGTCAGAAGCAAAGACTCCTCATCTCCCGCGCTTTAGCGGGCAACCCCGACATTCTGGTGCTGGACGACGCCTCCTCAGCGCTGGACTACAAGACCGACGCGGCTCTCCGTAAGGCTCTCCGCGAAGATGCCGAGGCAAGGGGGGAACGTATCACGACTACGGTGATCGTCGCCCAGCGTGTCAGCTCCATCAAGCACGCCGACCTTATTCTGGTCATGGACAAGGGGGCTGTCATTGGATGCGGTACCCATGCCGAGCTGATGGAATCCTGCCCCATCTACAACGAGATTGCCGAGTCACAGATGGGAGGTGCCATCCTTGAATAATCAGAACCGAGGCATGGGACGCTCCATCAATGATCCCCGTGCAAGTCAGAATCAGAAAATGGACAAGACCCGCCGCACCCGTGTGCTGGGTCGCATCCTGCGCTACCTTCTCCGCTACAAGTGGGCCATGCTGGGGGCACTGATCCTCATGCTGGCCTCCAACCTTCTCGCCTTGGCGGGTCCCGCCCTGTCGGGTAAGGTCATCAACGCCATTGATCCCTTTAACGCGGCCGAGGGTGGGGGGATTGCCATTGGAGCGGTGGACTTTGACACCGTCAAGGTCTACTGCATCCTTCTGCTGGTTTTCTACGCCCTGTCGGCGGTCATGTCCTATGCCCTGTCGGTGCTCATGGCGTGGATCAGTCAGCGCATCTCCTACACCATGCGAAAAGAGGTCTTTGCTCACCTCACGGAATTACCCGTGGGCTACTTCGACACACACCAGACGGGTGAGATCGTCTCCCACATCTCCTACGACATCGATACGGTCAACGCCTCCCTCTCCCACGATCTTCTCCAGATCATGGCCAGCGTGGTGACGGTGGTGGGGTCGCTTATCATGATGTTCACCATCTCCCCTCTGCTTCTCTGCGTGTTCGTCATTACGGTACCCGTTTCTATCCTCTTTACACGGTATAAGACCAAGAAAATCCGTCCTCTGTTCCGCAAACGCTCCGCCATGCTGGGGGAGCTGAACGGCTACGCCGAGGAAATGCTGTCGGGTCACCGCACCGTCAAGGCCTACCACCGCGAGGGGGAGATCGTCTCCCGCTTCGACACCCACAACCGCGACGCCTGCGAGGCCTACTACCGCGCCGACTACCAGGGCTCGGTCATCGGTCCCACCGTCAATTTCGTCAACAACCTCTCCCTGACCCTCATTACCGTGCTGGGCGGGGTGTTCTACCTCATGACCCTGACGGTGACGGGGCTTCACCCCCTGCTCCTTATCAATCTGGGTGACGTATCCGCCTTCGTGCAATACTCCCGCAAGTTCTCGGGTCCCATCAACGAGTTCGCCAATATTTTGAGCGAATTCCAGTCGGCGGCCTCGGCGGCGGAGCGTATTTTCAATCTGCTGGACGAGCCCGCCGAGCCCGCGGACAAGCAGGACGCCGAGGTGCTCACCGACACCCAGGGTATCGTGGACATGACCGACGTGCGGTTCGGGTATACCCCCGAAAAGGAAATTCTCCACGGGCTGAACCTTCACGCGAGCAAAGGCGACCTCATCGCCATCGTGGGTCCCACGGGAGCGGGCAAGACCACCGTCATCAACCTCCTCATGCGCTTCTACGATAAGCAGAGCGGCACCGTCACGGTGGACGGTCACGAGATCACCGACCTGACCCGTGACAGCCTGCGGAAGGCCTACACCATGGTGCTCCAGGACACCTGGCTCTTCTGCGGTACGGTCTACGACAACATCGTCTACGGCACCGAGGGAGCCGACATGGAGTCCGTGGTCGCCGCCGCCAAGGCCGCCCACATCCACGATTTCATCGAGTCCCTCCCCGAGGGCTACATGACGGTGCTGTCCGATGATGGCGTGAACATCTCCAAGGGGCAAAAGCAGCTCCTGACCATCGCCCGCGCCATGCTGTCTGACGCCCCCATCCTCATTCTGGACGAGGCCACCTCCAACGTGGACTCCCGCACCGAAAGGCTGATCCAAGACGCCCTCTATGCCCTCATGAAGGGGCGCACCTGCTTCGTCATCGCCCACCGCCTCTCTACCGTCAAGAACGCCGACCGCATTCTGGTGGTCAGAGACGGGCTTGTGACCGAGGCGGGGACACACGAGGAGCTTTTGGCTTCGGGTGGGTTCTACGCTTCGCTGTATAACGCGCAGTTTACCTGATACGATGAACCTCCAAGGGGCAAGCTCCTTGGGGGTTTTCAAATTGCGGTTTGGCGGTGGTTTCTTTAGGCAGTCATCCTGAGCGGGGGGCGAAGCCCGAAGTCGAAGGATCTTTTGCCGGAAAAGGAGATCCTTCGACTCCGCCGCAGTGCGGCTCCGCTCAGGATGACCGTTATAAACAGACCGATAAACCCAAATTTTTCCACTCATATCCCCAAAACCGTCCGTCCATACTATCCACAGAGCCACAAGCCAAAGACACTTACGAACAGCCCGCTGTGCTCGCTTTCGGAAAAAGTCAACCGCTACTTACAACGGTCACAGCCTCGCGCCGGAACCGACGTAAGCCGCGGGGCTGTGGCTCTCCTCCTTGAGGTATACCTCTGGAATCCCTCGGGGAGAATGCTCAAAAAATGGCAGAGGAGACTCCCCTGCCCGAAAGGTATGGTCATACGATGAAAGCCATTCAACGCATCCGACGGGCCTCGGCGTGGGGTCTCTCCGCCCTGGCCCTGTCCACGGTACTGCTCTGCTCGGTGGCCTGCACCGGAGGCGGTGACACGAACCCCGACGGTACTCAGGGCGGCACGACGGCAGTCACCACCCCCGCGAACGGGAACAACGGCAACGGTTCAAACACGACCCGACCTCTCGACCCCGACGCGGGGACCGTCGATCAGGGCGGTGATGCCGGCGATCCTCCCACCGGCACCGAGGGCGGCGCCAACGGCCGCGGTATCCTGCCCGGCTTCATGCACTGACCCATAAGACGCGCCGCCGTCCGTCATTGGGTGGCCGTCGGTCGGGCATGATCCCATCAAAAAAACCGTCTCTGCGGGAAAACCTGCGGAGGCGGTCTTTTTGACGATAAGAGGGGCTCGCTACACATAAAACTCGGTCTTGAGCGTCCGTCCGAAGAGGTTGTCCAGCTCTTCCTTGGGGTCGCCTCCCTCGTAGAGAATGCGGTAGACCGCCCCGCAAATGGGGAGATCCACCCCGTGAGCCCGTCCCAGGAGCACTAAAGCTCGGACTGTGGCGTAGCCCTCGGCCAGCTCGGTAAAGCGCTCTCCCTTGATGAAGGCTTCACCGAAGGCGCGGTTGTGGGAGAATCGGGAGAATACCGTGGCCTCGTAATCGCCCAGATGGCAGAGACCGTAGGCCGACAGCTCACTTCCCCCCATGGCGGAGATGAGGCGGGCGATCTCGCGGGTGCCTCGGGACATGAGGGCTCCCTTGAGGGTGGTCAGCCCCGATCCGTCCAGCATACCCGCCGCGATACCGATAACGTTCTTGGAGGCGGCACCGATCTCACTGCCAATGAGGTCGGTACCGTAATAAAAGCGGATAATATCCCCCGAAAAGGCCTCCACCAGACGGTGCTTGACCTCCTCGTCCTCGGAGTCAATGACCATGCAGTTGGGGATGCCCGCGTAGAACTCCTGCACGTGACCGGGGCCTACCCACACAGCCACCTTGACCGAATCCGGCAGGTATTCCTCCGCCACCTGGGTCAGCCGCTTGCCCGTGGTCGCCTCGATGCCCTTCATGCAGAGCACCAAGGTCTTGCCCTCCAGACGGTAGGCGGAAAGCTCGACCATGAGGGCGCGAAGCCCCTGCGCCCCCACCGAAATGATGACCGTCTCGCAGTCGGAGGTGAGGCAGTCGGCAAGGCTTGTGGAAAGCCTCACCGTTTGGGGCAGGATCAGGAGGTCATTCCGCCCCTCGGACAGGAAGCGCTTCATGTGGGCGGAGGAGGGGCGACCGTACAGGGTCAGGTCATGTCCCTTACGGGAGGCCAGATACCACGTGATGAGGGAGCCCCAACGGCCGCAGCCGATGACGGTGATTTTCATAATGATTCCTTTCTGTACGACGGGAAACGGGCTTACGCCTCGGCGCGGAGCTTCTTTTCCAGCTCTCTGACCTTCGCCTCGGCCTTGCGGTAGCCCAGCTTCAGGGCCTTGCGGTAGTATTTGAAGGCCTCCACCCCGTCGGGAACGTCCATCCCAACGCCGTTTTCGTAACACTCACCCAAGGTATAGCAGGCCTCGGCATGGGTCTTGGCGGCCGGAGTCAGGTAGCGGACGGCGGCGCGGGGGTCCTCGGGCACGCCGATGCCATGGAGCAGGCACCAGCCGTAGCTATACTGCGCCCAGACCACACCCTGCGGCAGGCTCTGCCCTCTGGGTACCGTGATCCGTGTCTCCACCACCTCGCGGTAGCAGGCGGCCGCGGCGGCGGCATCCTTGGGCAGCTCCTCCCCATAGAACAGGCAGTCCCCCAGATAATTGAGGGCAGCGGTCAGCATAGCGGGGGTCACTTCAGCAGATACGTAGTCGGGTCGGTCAGCAGCAGCGGAGGTGGATTCCATACCGTACCCAAACAGCGTGGGTCTTGGCCAGAGGGCGGTGTAGTAGTCGGTCATCCACCCCTCGTGGGAGCGTCCCGCGCGGCTGTCCCGAAGAGTTTTCGAATCGGGTGTCCGCCGCTTCAGGCGGTATCGCGCATACAGGCCCGCGGGGTCAGCCCCTCTTTTGCGGGTTTTCTGTTTTTTGGGAGAGGTGGCGTCTATGTAGGCAGACTCGTAGGCATACATACGGGCGAGATCCTCTCTCGCGCCTCGGTGTCCCATGAGAACCGCCTTGACAAGGTAGGGGAAGGAGGGACGGGTCTCCTCTCCCGCGGCGAAATGGATCGCCCGCAGGGTAGCCAGACGGTAGCAGGCCTCGGCACGGGCGGTCTGATCCACCCTCCGTCGGCTCTCGCGTCGTTCCTTCAGGGTATAGGAGCCGCATTCGGACTCGGTGTCGGGAATGGAGATGGCCTTGAGGTAGGCTTCGTCCGCGCGCTCGGGAGAGGGCTCCCGATCCATACCCGCGTAGTACAGATCCCCCAGCCACAGAGAGGCCGTGACTCTTCCCATCTCCGAGCGGGCGGCCTTTTCCAGAAACCACAGAGCGGCGGCGGGATTCTTGGGGGTGCCGTAGCCATGGTACGCGCAGGCGGCCATGCTGACGAAGGCATCCGGACTGCCCAGCTCTGAGCAGCTCGCCAGGGAACGCCACGTCTGCACGCGCGCCAGCTCTGCCGAGCCCTCGTCTCCCTCGGCGGAGGCGGTCTCGGCCGCACGTCCCGAGCGTTCCGCCAGACTCATAAGCGCATCAATGGGGCTGTCTGCTGCGGGCTCGGCTCGGTTTTCACGGTTGGTTCCCACACGGGCCGCCTCCATATAGTAGCGCAGAGCCTCGTCCTCGGCGGAGGCGGCGGGGGAGGTCAAGAGACCGTAGGCATACAGATCCCCCAAGGCGGTCAGCGCGCCCACGTGATCGGCGCGGGAGGCTTTCTCAAAGGAATCGGCGGCGACCGTCACCCGTTCCTCGGGGGTAAGATTCCCTCCGCGGTCAGACACGAGGGGATTGCCCCCATCACCGATCCCGTACAGGGCGCAGTACCCCAGCATATACAGGGCAGAGCCCGCGGCCTCGGCTACGGTCATGCCCTGCTCGGCCAGAATCCCCTCGGTATGGCGATCCCGACCGAAAGGCTCACCGCCCTCGTTCCACAGAGCGGCGGCACGGGCAAAGCACGCCGTGGCGCGGGCGGGATTGCGCACCAAGGAACGCCCCTCCAGATAGTGAAGTCCCAAGGCATAGCAGGCCTGGGCGCACCCACCCTCGGCGGCATCGGTCAGATACCTCAGACTCCGCTCCTCGTCGCGGCGGACACCGCGGCCCAGAGCATAGCAAAGGGACAAGGCGTAGGCGGCCTCGGCGATTCCCCCCTCGGCGGCTCTTTTCAGAAGTCGGGCGGCGCGGTGATAGTCGGGCTCCCCCACGGTCTCGGCTCTCTCCGACACGCGGGGCTGATCCTGCGAGGCGGCTTCGGTCATTTTGACCGTCGGGACAGAGAGCACCCGCTCCTCGCGGCTCACCCCGCGGTCATAGCACAGCGCGAGACGGTAGCAAGCGTAGGGGTGCCCGTCACCGGCGGCGGTCTCGTACAGGCGGCAGGCTCTGGCGGCGTTTGGTTCTACCCCCAGACCGTATTCATAGCAAAGCCCCAAGCGGCAGGCGGCCTCGGGCAGCGCGGCGGCGGCGCGGGAGTACCATTCGGCGGCGGCAGTCACGTCCCGAACCGTACCCATCCCCCGCTCGTAGCATCCTCCCAGATTGTTCTGGGCGGGCGCGTACCCTGCGTTGGCGGCGATTTCGTAGCACTGAAAGGCCTGCTTGGGGTCAGGTCGGGTCCCGATCCCCTGCTCGTAGCAGACGCCGAGGGCAAAGCGGTTCTTCTCATCCCCCATACGCGCGCCGATTGAAAAGAGGCGGAAGGCTCTCTGACCGTCGGCGGGGACACCAAAGCCGCGGCGGTAGGCGTTACCCAGACAGTACGCGGCAGAGGGGCTGCCCAGACGGAGCCCGTAGCGATACCACGCGAGAGCGCGGGAGGGCAGAGGATACAGCTCCGCGGTCAGGTCTCCCGCCGCCAAGAGACTTCCCAGCGTCACGGCCGCCTCGGAAATCGAAAAGGCAACCGACGCGGCGGGCTTCCCGGGCTTCTCGGTCGCCTCGTCCGCTTCCTGAATCCAGCCGTCCTCGGGCAGGGCGGAGCGACTTACGCGGCTTTTGGCAAAGCAGGACGCGATCAGCTCCCGTCCGCGGCTCTCGGACAGAGCCGATCCCTTTTCCTTCCACCCGCGGGCAAGCAGGGCGGAAAGCCTTGCACGGCGGAGCTGGCGCATGGTCACGGGAACGAAGCGCCGTCCCTCGGGCAGAGGGGCGGTGGAGATGGGCATCTCCATCCCCGCTTGCTCCGCCGCCCGCAGACAAGCCAGATAGAGGGCGCGGATGGCGGCGCGGGGGTTTCGAGCCCCGCCGATACCGTCCCGATACAAAAGACCCAGCTCGTAGAGGGCGGGCGGGTATCCCTCCTCGGCGGCGGCGCGCAGACTTTCCCGCGCTCTCCGCGCATCCTTTACGACACCCAGACCCCGCAAATAGCACAGTCCTCTGTGGTAGTTTCCGCGGGGGTCTCCCGCCAGAGCGACCTCGGTGAACAGACGGAAAGCGGCCTCGGGATCCCGTTCGGTCCCGTGACCCGTCAGGTAAAGCTCACCCATGCGGACGCGGGCATCCAGTATTCCCTTGTCCGCGGCCATAGCGATCCAGCGGGCGGCCTCCACCTCCAGCTTGGGCACGCCCTCCCCCCGCTCATAGGCCTGCCCGAGGGCATAGCCTGCCTTGGGGTCCCCTCTGTGGGCGGCGACGGCGGCGGTGACGGCACGGCCGTAGGCATCCTCCACACAGCGGATCGCTGAGAAGCAGGACTCCAGCCGCGCGAGATGGCGGACGAACAGGCGGTGGATAAACAACGCCACCGTATGGCGGTCGGGGGTATCCCCCTTGGGCGCGGGGATGAGGGCGGCTCCACCCTCCGCCGTGGCGCAAAAGCGCTCGTCCAGAGAGTTCTCCGCCATACTCACGCAGAGAACGGGGATCCCTCTCCCGAAGGCGAAGCGGATATCCGAGGCCACGGTTTCGACCTCAACCGCGGCGGGGCAGGTCAGGGCGATGAGGAGCGAGGACTCCCCCAGAGTCTCCGTCCGATGCTGGGGGTCGCTCTGCTCATGGATACAGGCAAAGCGGAAGCCGTAGCGGGACAGCCCGCGGCAAAAGACGTCGGTCTCCTCGCGGCGGGACAGGGCGTGGGTCACGCAGATGTATGCGGGCATGGTGAGGACTCCTTTCTCGGTCGGTCGCCGCGCGATCGACCGAAGTGAAATGCGCCTTCGGCGCGTGAAATACCTTCGGTGTGAAATACGCTGCGCGTGTGAAATTCGCCCTGACGGGCGAGCGGAGGTTCGGATCCTGCGGATCTGTCCTTCGGTTATCTTTTCGCGGTAAAGTATGTACCCACGTGCTCTCCGTCCAGCAGGCGGTAGAGGATGTCGGGATCGTGACCGTTCATGATGAACATGGGGATGCCCGCCTCGGTGGAGAGGGCGGCGGCGCGGAGCTTGGCCTCCATGCCTCCCGTGCCTCGCTCGGTGCCCGCTCCCCCCGCGGCGGCAAGAAGTGTGTCGGACAGGCGGTCCACACGGTCAATGAGGGTGGCATCGGGGTGCTTGCGGGGATCCTGATCGTAGAGACCGTCCACGTCCGAGAGGTTAATGAGCACGTCGGCGTGACAGACCCGGGCGACGTAGGCGGACAGAATATCGTTGCCGCCGAACTTGGTCAGCTCATCGGTGGAGACGGGGTCATTCTCGTTGACGATGGGCACGCAGCCCATGGAAAGCAGGGACCCAAAGGTGTTCTCGGCCAGCTCGCGGCGGACGGGATTGTCCAGCACGTCGCGGGTCAGCAGGATCTGGGCGACGGTATGACCGTAGAGGGAGAAAAGCTGATCGTAGAGCCGCATGAGCTCGCTCTGACCGATGGCGGCCATGGCCTGCTTCTCGGCGATGGTGGAGGGTCTGGCGGCACCGACCTTGGCAACCCCCGCCGAGACCGCGCCCGAGGACACCAGCACCATTTCCTTTCCCGCGTTTTTAAAGTCGGACAGTACCCGCACCAAAGCCCCAATGCGGCGAAGATTCAGGGCTCCCGTGGAGTGAGTGAGGGTGGAGGTGCCCACCTTGACCACGATACGGCGGCTGTTTTCAAGCATACTCATAAAAAAAATTTTCACTTTCTAAGAAAATTTACCATTTTCCCCTTTTCAATCGGCAAGTTTTGTATTATAATAAGGGTAGTGGGAGGTATTGACTCTATTATACTCCCAAATTCTTGGAATTTCAAGTACATTTTGTATATTCTGCCGCTCTTTGGACTTTTTTGTGCAAAAGGACGGCGAAAACAGGAAGGAAGGACACCATGAAGCAAAAGTACACCCTCAACATCGCGGATCTCCAGATCAGCGTCATCTCCGACGCTCCCGCCGAGGAGGTGGAGAAGGTTGGTATGATCCTGGATCGCAAGATGCGGGAGATCTACCTCAAGAGCCGCTGCCCCAAGACCGAGGCCGCCCTGCTCTGCGCTCTGGAGTGCGTGGCGGATCGCATTACCCTCACCGAAAAGAACGGCGAGCTGGAGGATAAGTGCGCCAAATACGGCGTGGTTCTGGATGGGCTGAAGGATCGCAACGCCGAGCTTTCCTCCGAGCTGGAAAGACTCCGCAACGAAAACTCGGTGCTCCGCTCCCTGCTGACCCAGAGCGGAAAGTCCGCCGCTCCCGTCTCCCCCGACCCCATCCCCCCCACCGAGTTTCTCTCCCGTGTGGCGGATGCCCAGAACGAGACCGTGGCCGAGCCCGTGGAGGAGATTCCCGCCGAGGAGCCCCGCCGCCGTTCCCGCGTCGGCTCCATGTTCGAGCAGCTCTCCTTCGGGGACGTGGACTGATCCCGAAGGCATCCCATGTCTCTGAACCGTCAGCCTCCCCGCCTCCCTGAGCTGCTGGCTCCCGCCGGCTCTCCCGAGGCGCTGGAGGCCGCTATCGCCGCGGGCGCGGATGCCGTCTATCTGGGCGGCAGCCGCTTCAACGCCCGCATGAACGCTCACAATTTCGACACGGGCGCGCTCCGCGAGGCGGTCACTCACGCCCACCGCATGGGGAGCAGGGTCTACCTCACCCTCAACACCCTCGTGTGGGACCGTGAGCTTCCCGATGCGCTGGAGGCCGCCTATGAGGCCGCCGTGGCGGGGGTGGACGCGCTCATCATCGCCGACCTCGGCGCAGCCGCCCTCATCCGTCGGGCTCTCCCCCATCTTCCTCTGCACGCCAGCACCCAGCTCTCGGGGCACAATGCCGCCGTGGGACAGGTCCTGGCGGATTTTGGCTTTTCCAGATTCGTCATCGCCCGCGAGACGACCCTTCCCGATCTGACCGCCGCCGTGAAGAACACTCCCTTAGAGGTGGAGGTCTTTATCCACGGCGCGCTGTGCGTCAGCCACTCGGGGCAGTGCCTGTTCTCGTCTGTGGTGGGAGGACGGAGCGGCAACCGCGGTGAGTGCGCTCAGCCTTGTCGGCTTCCCTACGGATGTGGGGGGGGCGACGGCAAAGCCCCTGATCAGAACAGCCGAAAAGGACAAAATCGCTCCTGTTCCAAGGGCAGGCATCCCGACCGGAGCGGCCGCCGCTCCCCTGATCCCAACAGCGAGAATTATCCCCTGTCCCTCAAGGATCTCTCCCTGGCGGGTCACGTCCCCGCCCTCATCGAGGCAGGGGTGTCCTCCCTCAAGATCGAGGGGCGCATGAAGTCCCCGGGCTACGTCAGCGGTGTCACCGCCATCTGGCGCAGGCTCCTGGACGAAAACCGAGCCGCCACCCCCGAGGAGACGGGCGCGTTGCGTGATCTGTTCTCCCGCGGAGGCTTTACCGACGGCTATCAGGTAGGTAAGATCGACCGCTCCATGATGGGTGTGCGCACCGACAGCGACAAGGACCGCACCGCCGCCGCCGAAAAGGCCGCGCTGGGTGTGCGCCACCGTCCCCATCTGCCTCTGTCCATGGAGCTGACCGTGAAGGCGGGTCAGCCCGTGAGCCTCACCGCCGCGGCTCCCCTGTTCCGTTGCGACCATACCGCTCCCGCCCCCGCCGTCACAGTCACCGCCGAGGCTCCCGACCGAGCCGAGACCGCCGCCCTGACCCATGAAGCCGCCGAGAAGCAGCTCACCCGTACGGGGGGCACTCCCTACTATGCCGAGTCGGTCACGAGCCGGATCGATAGCGGTCTTTCCCTGCCCCCCTCCCGTCTCAACGCCCTGCGCCGTGAGGCTCTGGAGGTCTTGGATGCTACCCGTATGGGGGCGATGCCTACCCCCGCCGAGGGGTACAGTCCCATCTCCGTGGGGAAGCTCACCGAGGGGCTTTTAGGGGAGGTTTCCCATACCGAAAGTCACGGCGCGACCGCCGTCACGCGAACCGCCCGCTTCCACGCGCCCGAGCAGATCACCCCCGTCGCCGTGGGATATTTCGACCTCCTGTACCTGCCCTTGGGTAAGGAGCATCCCGCCGCCGTTCCCATGGAGAAGCGCGGCATCCTCATGCCCCCCGCGGTCTTTGACTGCGAGGCCGAGGCTGTCCGTGACGGGCTGACCGCCGCCCTGCAAAGCGGCATCCGCCATATTCTGGTGGGAAATATCGGGCATCTGCCTCTCCTCCGCGAGGTCATAGCCACCTGCGCCCCCGACGGTCGCATCACCCTCCACGGGGATCTCCGCCTCAACGTCGCCAACACCCCCGCCGCCGCCCGTCTGCTCTCTCTGGGGTTGACCGACCTCATCCTCTCCCCCGAGCTGACTCTCCCCCGTATGCGGGATATAGCCTCGGCTCTGTCGGAGCGCGGTCATACCTCCGCCACCGCCGCCGCGGTCTACGGTCGGCTTCCCTTGATGCTGCTGGAAAAATGCGCCATTCGGGAGATCTACCGCCATAGGAAGCCCGATGCTGTCTGCCGCGAGATCTGCGGACGGAACGCCGCCGTCCTGCGGGATCGCATGGGCAAGGAATTCCCCGTCCTCCGCGAGGCTTCCCCCGCCGGAGCGGGGCACCGCAATCTGGTGTGCAATTCCCTGCCTACGGGTATGTCCGACCGCGCGGACGAGCTCGCCCGCGCCCATCTCTCGAGCCATCACTTCATCTTTACCGTGGAATCTCCCCGCGAGGTGGATCAGGTCATCGCCGCCTACCGTGAGGGGATGCCTATGGAGGGCGAGGTCAGACGGATGGTGAAGTGAGAAATTGGGGCTTATGGGGATGCGCCAAAGGGAAACTTCTTGAAAGAAGTTTCCCTCTGGATACCCTTCAAGAACTTTCAAAAAAGTTTTGATAAATAGACTTTTTTGAAAGTTCTTGGGATTCTTAAACCCTTCGCAAACTTCGCCGAAGGCGAATTTGCACCGAGCGAAAGCGAGGAGACTTTCAAGAAGGGTTTAAGCGGGGTGCAGGGGCAGAGCCCCTGCCCTGCAAACCCAAATTTGAACTTCCCACAAAAAAGCCACCCGACGGGAAATCGGGTGGTTTTCTTTTGGCTTCAATCCCCCCGCTTCCCCAGAACCGCGGCGCAGGCGGGGATCAGGAGGGCTATCACGCCCACCGACAGGAGCGAGCCGCAGCCCTTCTTGGGGGGCGCGTCGGTGCCGTGGGAGGGGTCGTGGGTGCCGTCGGGGGCAGCGACCTCGTTTGTGGGAGGCTCGGCGGGATGGGTCGCGGGTAAGGTGTCGTCGGGAGTCCCGTCGGGAGTCTCCTCGGGCGTGCCGTCCGGGGTTCCGTCGGAGGTCTCGCCCTCGGTTCCGTGGGAGGACTCCCACTCGGGCGCGATCAACACCGCCTCCACGAAGTCCCCGACCGTAAAGTCTGTGCCGTTGAATTTAAAGGCGACGATATTCCTCCCGTCTCCATCCAAAGAGTCGATGGCGCAGGGGAGCAGACCCAGCCTCGCCCCGCCCTTGGGCTGCCACTCGGTAGAGTTCAGGTGAAGGTCCTCCTTGCCGCCCACGGTGCAATTCCCGTCGAGCTGCACCAGAGACCACGGGAGGTAGAGCTCCATGGTATAGGACTCAGATCCCTCGGTGTGTCCCCTGCTCGCGCCCGTGACCGCCTCCGACACGAGCCCGTCGGCGAAATTGTGGCGGTAGACCACCACCGACCCATCCTTCATGGAGCCGCAGGAGAAGAAGATGCCCTCGGCCTCGTCCCCGTTCAGGAGCATACCGGGATTCACCGCCAGCTCCAGGCAGTCCAGCCCCACCCAGTGGGTGCTCTCGTCCCGCCACGTAGGGGTCTTGTCGTTGATGGTGCCCGCGTAGTAGAGGCCGCCCTCGTCCCATGCCACGTACCAAGTGACCGATAAATCTCCGACCTCGCCGATCCAAGCCTGCGCCGAGTCTCGGTTCATGACGTAGGACGCGCCGTACTCGTCCTCCTCAATAACACCGTCCACCGTGGGCGTTCCGTAGGGGATCGCCATGACAAACTCCGCCTCCGCCGAGGCAGTGAGAGTCAGACCCGCCGCACAGGACAGCAGGAAAGCCAGAAAAACGGCCGCCGAGGCCGCTTTGATCCACGTATTCTTTTTCATGCGGTAGAGTCTCCTTTTTCATCCCCTGACGGGGTGGCTTTTCAATATTATAGCACAGAATACGGCAAAAGTCAAGCGCGGAGCCCCCCTCCCCGAGAATCGGCGCACTTTTTTCCAAAAAATCCTTGAAATCATGTTTACAAATTCACAAATATATGGTATACTATTATAATCTATAACTATACTCGGATATTGTGTCCTTCTCTGTCCGAAGAAAGGAGCTCCCGCCTTGCATTCCGCCCCGAACGCGACCCCCGCCCCCCTCTGCCCCATCCCCCGTCAAGGGATCCGTGGTCCCGCGGGTGTCATCCTTCACGCGTTTCTCCTGCTCTCCACCCTTCTGGTAGGCATGGGCGTCACCCTCTTTCAGCCCTCCGAGGCACTGACCGCGAGTCTGCCCGAGGGACTGACCGCCGCCGCCCTGATTTTGCTGGTCATCCATCTCTGGCGTATCACCCGCACCGCCAAGGGCACCGTCCCCCTGCTGGTGACTGTGGGCGTGTTCCTCACCCTTTTCACCAACAGCCTCCTCCCCGCGGGGATCCTCTGCGGGCTGATCTTCACGGTCAGCGAGGGCTCGGCGCTCATAGCACTTCAGCCCAAGAGCCGCCTGGCGGTCATCCCCCTCATCCCCCTTCTGGGCTACGGCTTGACCCTGCTTGTGTCCCGGGACCCCATCGCCTCCCTGTGGGTGCTGCTCCCTTGGCCTGCCGCGTGGGCATTGGCTCACGGCACCCGCCGCTCGGCCGCCTCGGAGGAGGGTCCCAACCGCGTAGGCGTTATCTGCGGAACCGCCCTGACCTTTGGTCTGACCGCCGCCGCTTTGGGGGCTGTCCTCCTGTTCAGGACGTCAGGAGCCTTCAACCCCTCGGTTTTGCCCGAGGTATTTGAGAAATTCCGTCTCGACCTGATCTACGAGCTGCACACCCAGCCCATGCCCGAGGGACTGACCCCCGAGCTCGCGGAGAAGTGGCAGGAAATGACTGCCTACGCCACGGTAGAGAACACGGTCAACGACGTGTTCAACCTCCTCCCCGCCATCTGCGTGGTGAGTGCTCTGGTGTTTTCCACGGCCTGTCAGTCCATCCAGCACGCCGCTCTCCGCGCCTTCGGGCCGAAGGACTGCATCACCGACCGCGTGAAGGCCTTTGAGATGAGCCTTCTCTCCTGCGTGGTCTTTGTGCTGGCCTGTCTGCCCGTGTTTCTGGATCGGGGCACCACCTCCACCTTCCTCGGTGCCGCCGCTCGGAATATATACGTTATCCTTCTGCCCGGATTGGCTCTGGCGGGACTCCTTCGCCTGACGCGGAGCCTCACCAAAAAGGGGCCCCGTGCCGTGGGGTGCCTGTTCTACGTCATCATTCTGGGCTTCTGTATGCTTTTCTTCGCCCCCTATATCCTCGCCGCCGTGGAGGTCATCGGTCATATCTACACCGCCGTCACCGACAAGCTGAAATTCGACGGGGACGACGACCCCTTCGGAGGCGATTGACACCCCTCTCCCCAACATCATTCGAAAGGAGCTGATCCCATGTCTCCCAAGAAGAATCCCAACTCCCGCGGCTCCATGTGGGTGGATCTCCGGGTTCCCTTCGCCATCACGGTGGCCGAGGGACTCCTGCTGTTCGGTCTGGTCGCCCTCATGGCCTACCTGAAGCTCCCCCGCCTCCCCCTCATCGCCGTAGCCGTTCTCCTGTTCTACCTCGTCACCGCGGGCACGGTCCTGCTCTCCTACGTGCTGCGCTACGCCGAGATGAAGCAGGCCGAGGAAGCCGCCGAACAGATCAGCGGAGACGTCTATCGGATGTTCCGCGCCGAGGTAGACATTCCCTACGCCGTTGTCAACAGCGACGGCATGGTGCGGGTCATCAACACGGCTCTCCAAAGCATTCTGGGCTTCCGCTCTCCCGTTTGCAATCTCCCCCTCTCGGAGCTCTGCCCCGGGATCTCCTTTGAGAAGGCCACCGCCGCCGCCCGCTCCCCCGAGAAAACCGGTGAGGAGACCCCCTCGGTCCTCTCCCCCTCCGCCGAGGAGACCGACGGGCGGGATACCGTGGTGCGCCTGACCGACGGCCGCCGCTACCGCGTGGACAGCTACCTCATGCCCCGAGAGCGGGATCACTACTACTTCCTCCTGTTCCGCGACGTGAACGATTATCTGGAGCTTTCGGAGGAGACCGACCGCGAGCGGGTGGTTCTGGCCTATATCATGCTGGATAACCTACAGGAGCTGACCCAGTTCGTCCGCGCCAACTACCGCGCCACCGCCAACCTCATCGAGGAGACCCTCACCGCCTGGGTGGAGGGCATGAGCGGTATGCTGCGGGAGTACGACCGCGACAAGTATATGGCTCTCTTCTCCGCCGAGCATCTGGACGCTTGCGTCAAGGACGGCTTCTCCATTCTGGATGACATCATGAACATCCGGGTGGGCGATAACTCCTTTCCCCTGTCCGTCTCCATGGGTATTGCCGATATTGACGGCAGTATGCGGGAGAAGGAAAAGGCCGCCTCGGCCGCTCTGGATATGGCCTTGCAGCGCGGCGGTAATCAGGTCGCCCTTCAGCGAAGCGGCATCAGCGGTCTGTCCTACTTTGGCGGCACCCACAAGACGCTGGAGTCCAACACCTCCATATCCTCCCGCGTCAGTGCAAGCCTTCTGGAGCATCGGCTCAGCGACTGCGACCGCGTGCTCATCATGAGCCACGCCAACCCCGATTTCGATGCCATTGGCTCGGCCGTGGGCGCGTACCGCCTGTGTCGGAGCATTCTGGAGGTCAAGGGCAAGGGGAAGGTGCCTGTTCACATCGTCACCAACAAGACCTGCGACACCTTCGCCATCTGCGAAGCCCATCTGGCCACCCTGCCCGAGTATGAGAGCGTCTTTATTGACAAGGCCGCCGCCCAGCAGACCGTCACCACCCATACGGTGCTCATCATCACCGACGTGAACAACCCCTATATCTTCGAGGCTCCCCAGCTTGTGAGCTGCATTCCCGCCAAGGACGGGGTGTCCGCCATCGCGGTCATCGATCACCACCGTCTGGTGGATGAGCTTCCCTTTACCCCCTTCCTCCACTATATCGAGGCCACCAAGTCCTCGGCCAGCGAGATCATCGCCGAGATCCTCCAGCAGAGCCCCTATGCCGAGACCCTCCACAAGGAGGAGGCCAACCTGCTGCTGGCGGGCATCATGCTGGACACCCACAACTTCACCCGCTCGGCAGGTGCCCAGACCTTCGACGTGACCTACTACCTCTACAGCCGCAACGCCCACACGGGTGTCGCCCGGGAGTTCTTCAACGAGCGCATTGACGAGCTGCTGGTGGCGGGTGATTTCGATGCCCACACCCGCGTCTATGACGGGGTCTTTGCCATCACCTGGCTGAGTGAGGATCACGTCCCCACCCCCAACGACCGCATCGCCGCCTCCAAGGCCGCGGATAAGCTCCTGAGCCTGCGGGGCGTGGAGGCCTCCTTCGCCTTCGCCCCCGTTGGCGGCGGTATCGCCATCTCCGCCCGCTCCAAGGGCAAGATCAACGTCCAGCTCATTATGGAAAAGCTGGAGGGCGGCGGCCACTTCGATATGGCGGGCGCACAGGTCACGGGCGGCGCACCCGAGGCCTATGAGCTTCTGGTCGCGGCCATTGACGAATACAAGCTCCAGTTCCCCGAGCAGTTCCGCCCCGAGGACACGGCCGATAAATAATTTTGCAACGATTCAGTTGATACGCAAAATTGGGGTTTATCGGCGCGATAGACTCTGTGTACTTTTCTCTCCCTGTCGAGAGAAAAGTACCAAAAGAGCGCCACGTAAGGAAAGTCCCCACGGTACTTCCCTTACGGATCCTTTCGCCTGATCTGCGTGCCCTTTTGCCGGTGGGCAAATGGCCTGACACGCTGTCAGGTCGCGGTTTGCCATGGGGCCGCACGGCCGTCAGAGTGACGACCGCGCGGTGAGTCCCCCGTTTGGTGGCAACCCTGCGTTTTTCGTTTCCCAACAGGATAAACAGCAGCTGGGGGCAGAGGCGAGGCGGCGGGTTCCGCGGGGACGGCGCTCCGCCGTTGGTGCGGGCTTTCGGTTCTTGACGACTCTACGCGCAATCAGACTCTTTCGCCCCTTTGTGGGCGAAAGAGTCGCGCAGATCAGGTGGAGGGTTTCTTAAGGGAGGCACCGTGGGTGACTCCCTTAAGTGGCGATTCTTTTGGTACTTTTCTTTCGCCACGGAAAGAAAAGTACATATATAAAACTCTTCGATAAACCCAAATTTGAACTCCCAATTCTCCCATAAGTCAACTTGCACATCATAACAAACCCATACCACAAAATCACCAACCGTCATCTTTGGGACATTTGCCCCCGCCTTTGGGGGAAAATAAGAAGAAATTGTAAATAATGACACCTTTCTTGCCCAAAATCACAAAAAGACTGTTGACAAATTGGTGATTTTGTGGTATAGTATTTTCAACAACATGACGGAAATCTTTGTGTATTGTCACCATGACATAGCGAAAGCCCGTCAAAATCCACCAAAGACCCCGATCTTGCCCGCTGTGCGACCCGCAAGTCGGGTTTTCTGTCCGCACGCCCGGCTTTCAAGAGGAAAGGAGTGAGATCCGTGCCGCGTTTCTTTGTGCGCCCCTCCGACGTCCGTGACGGTACCGTCACCCTGACGGGGGAAAACGCCCGCCACGCCTCCTACTCCCTGCGCCTTGCCCCCGGAGACAGGATACGGGTCTGCGACCAGCAGACCGCCTACCTCTGCGAGATGGTCTCCTTCAACGGCGAGACCGCCACCGCGCGGGTACTCTCATCCTCCCCCATTGATACTGAGCCCCCCTTCATAGCCCGCCTCTATCAAGCCCTCCCCAAGGGCGATAAGCTGGATACCGTCATTCAGAAGGCGGTGGAGTGCGGGGTGAGCGAGGTCATTCCCTTTGAGTCCGAACGTTGCATCGTCCGCGTAAGACCCGAGGCCGAGGCGCGCAAGACCGAGCGGCGCCAACGCATCGCCGAGGAGGCCGCCAAGCAGTGCGGTCGGGGCATCATCCCCACCGTGAAGCCCACCGTGTCCTTCGCTGAAGCCCTGAAGGCCGCCGAGGGAGCCGACCTCGTCCTGTTCTGCTACGAGGGAAGCGCCACGGTCCCCCTGCCCGTTCTGGTCGAACAGGCAAGACCCGCCTTGGATGCCGCTATGGATGGGGGACGTACCCTCGAGATTGCCATTTTCGTGGGCAGCGAGGGAGGCTTCTCCCCCGAGGAGGCCGAGACAGCCCGCTCTCTGGGCTTCGCCATGACGGGTCTGGGTAAGCGCATCCTCCGTACCGAGACCGCCTCGGGCTTTGTCCTGAGCTGTCTCATCTATGCCCTTGAGCTTTGAAGCTCCCCTGCACCTGCTTCCGCGCGGCGGATGAATATATTTTTGTATGTAAATAAACAAAGTGAGGTAAAAGTCTATGTCTAACAGACTGTTCCAGAGCGTGATCCACCAAATGAAGGACGCGGTCGACCGTACCATTGGCGTGATCGACGAGACCGGCGTCATCATCGCCTGCTCCGAGCTTGTCAAGATCGGCGAGGTTCGCCAGTCCATCCGCGACGAGCTGGCCTATACCACCGATATGGTTGTTTCGGGTGGCTGCACCTATCGCCCCCTGTCCGGCGGAGCCAAGCGCGAGTACATCGTTTTCGTGGAGGGTGAGGACACCGAGGCCGATAAGATCTCCCGCCTCCTGTGCGTAGCTCTGGGTAATATCAAGAACCTGTACGACGAGAAGTACGATAAGGGCTCCTTCATCAAGAATATCATTCTGGATAACATTCTGCCCTCGGATATTTACATCAAGTCCAAGGAGCTCCACTTCAACGCCGAGGAGTCCCGCGTGGTGTTCCTCGTCAAGTTCATGGGCAAGACCGACATGATGCCCTTCGAGATGCTCCAGAATATGTTCCCCGACAAGGCCCGTGACTACGTCATCAGCGTCGGCGAGCACGACATCGTTCTTGTCAAGGAGGTCAAGTCCGGCTCCGAGAACCGCGACATGGAGAAGGTCGCCACCAACATTGTGGACACCATGTCCTCCGAGTTCTATACCAAGGTTTCCGTGGGTGTTTCCACCATCGTGGACAACATCAAGGATCTGGCCCGCGCCTACAAGGAGGCTCAGATCGCTCTGGACGTGGGTAAGGTCTTTGAGAACGAGAAGAGCGTGGTCAGCTACGAGAACCTCGGTATCGGCCGTCTGATCTACCAGCTCCCCACCACCCTCTGCGAGATGTTTTTGCAGGAGGTATTCAAGAAGGGCAGCCTGGAGTCTCTGGATCGCGAGACCCTCATGACCATCCAGTGCTTCTTTGAGAACAACCTCAACGTCTCCGAGACCTCCCGTAAGCTCTTCGTCCACCGGAACACCCTTGTGTACCGTCTGGAGAAGATCCGCAAGCTGACCGGTCTGGATCTCCGAGAGTTCGAGCACGCCATCACCTTCAAGGTGGCGCTTATGGTCAAGAAGTACCTCAGCTCCAAGCCCTCCAAGTATTGATTCTGACCTCACCTGCGCAGATTTCCGTATATTTCGCGGGTTCGGCGGCGTATACTATACCTATGCCCGTCCCAACCCTGTGCGTAAGAGGATAGTTAAGCTCTCATGAAACAAGTTACCTATGAAATTCGGGGTCTGGTCATCGAGACCATGATCCCCGCCATCGTGGCCTCCTGCGAGAGTCTCTCGGGGGTGCGCAACGTCCGCGTATCGGTGAAGGATACCGATACCGCCCTCCTCACCCTTACGGTAGAGGAGGAGATCACCCACGCGCTCGAAACCGACCTGAGCAGCATTATGACCGCCAAGGGGCTGGAGCTGGTCACTCCCGCCGCCGAGGGCGAGTCCTCCCCTCCCGTTTTCATCCCGCCCGTAAGCGGTGAAAGCGGTGAAAGCGTGGCACCCACTCCCCAAACACCCCCCGAAAAGGGCAAAAAGATCAGCCTGACCGCCGCCCTCTCCACCGTCATCGTCTCGGTGGTGCTGGCAGTCCTTCTGACCTTCTCCCTGACCACCGCCTATATGAAGAACAACGCCCCCACAGCGGTCACTCCCGGACAGGGAGAAGCCAAGGAGGAGCCGTTCGACCAGATCGACGTGATCGACCGCCTGTTCCGCTCGGCCACCGTGCTGGAGCTGGACGACGAGGCGCTGATCGCGGGGGTTCTGAAGGGCTACGTCGCCGCTACGGGTGACGTGTACGCCGAGTATTTCACCGCTGAGGAATTCGCCGAGCAGAACGCCACCAACAACGGCGAGATGTGCGGCATCGGTGTCAGCGTGGTCAACGGCATTGTCAACCTGAACGGCGTGGACTATCAGGTCATCACCGTCGCCAACGTATACCCCGATTCTCCCGCCGAGGCCGCGGGAGTCCTCCCCGGCGACCATATCATGTATATCGGTAAGGGCGAAGGTAAGATCACCGTTCATTCGGTGGGCTATACCGAGGCGCTGAACCTGTTGAGAGGCGAGGCGGGAAGCGAGTGCGCCATCACCGTCCTGCGTAGACCCGCAGGCTCGGAGGCGGGTGTTCCCTACGAGGAGGTGGCGATCACCGCCATCCGCGAGAAATTTACCACCCGCTCGGTGGTATTCCGCCACTACAGCGAGGACGAGACCGTGGGTGTCATTCGCATCACGGGCTTTGATAACACCACCCGCGACCAGTTCGTGGAGGCGGTGGAGACCCTGAAGAGCGAGGGCTGTCAGTCCTACGTTCTGGATCTCCGCGGCAACCCCGGCGGTCTGCTCACCTCGGTGGAGGACGTGCTGGTATTCTTCCTGCAAGAGGATGACGTGATCATCACCGTCAAGGATGCCTCGGGCAAGGAGACCAGCGACACCGTCACCCGCAACAGGGCGGGCAACCTTATGTGCGGCTCGGGTCAGCTCACCGTCAAGGACATCGGGAAGTACCGTGACCTCAGGATCTCGGTGCTGGTCAACGAGTATTCCGCCTCCGCCGCCGAGCTGTTCACCTCCAATATACGGGACTATAAGCTGGGTCCGATCGTGGGCACCACCACCTACGGCAAGGGCTGCGGTCAAACCACCTACTCTCTTGCCCGCTACGGCTACGACGGCGGCTTGAAGCTCACCACATTCTACTACTCCTCCCCTCTGGGCGACTACTATGACGGCGTGGGTATCGTCCCCCACGTGCAGGTAGAGCTGTCCGAAGAAGCGCTCAAGTACAACATCAACCTCCTCCCAGACAATCTGGACAACCAGCTTGCGGCGGCGGTCGATGCAATGAAATGATCCCGTCGGAGCGGGCATAAGCCCGCTCCGAAAGGGCGTATTCGGGGATGCATCCCCACATAATTTACCATTTTCCATCAAAGGAGACCAACTACCATGGCAGAGAACATGAAGCAAATGTATACCAAGCAGGGCTATCAGGACCTGGTTGACGAGCTGAAATACTTAAAGCTGACCAGACGCGAGGAGATCAAGGAGCAGATCGCCGTCGCCCGCGGCTTCGGTGATCTTTCCGAGAACGCCGAGTATGACGAGGCCAGAAACGAGCAGGCCAAGGTCGAGGCTCGCATTCAGGAGCTGGAGGCTCTGATCGAGAACGCCGAGATCATCGACGAGAGTGCTATGGACGTTCGTTCCATCAGCCTCGGCTCTGTGGTCAAGCTCTATGACGAGGACCTTAAGGAGGAGATCACCTACAGCATCGTGGGCTCCAATCAGGCCGATCCTCTGGAGCGGAGGATCTCGGATCAGTCTCCCATCGGCCGCGCCCTCATGGGCAAGAAGGCTGGGGATACGGTCACTGTCACCGCTCCCGCGGGAGAGCTGCACTTCAAGGTTCTTGAGGTCGCCCGCGCCAATCACTGATTCTCTACATCATACAGGGGAAGGAAAGAATGCCCCGCGATCGGCTGCAAAACGCGAGCCGCGGCGGCCTTCCTTCCCTTTGTCAGTTCGTAATTCGTAATGAGAGAAGGGACTAAACGAGATCAGATCGGAGCCTTCGGAAAGGGACTGTCGCTGTCAGACCATCTGCCGCATACAAAGACTGTAGCCTTTAAATTGGGGTTTAAGTGAGATACAAAGATACAAGATACGAGATACAAGATATGAAAAAACCTTACGGCGACTTCCGTTTCTATATCTTGTATCTCGTATCTCCGTATCTTGTATCTCTTCGATAAACCCATATTTGAAATATTGGCTGAATCGTTACAAAACTGAATAATTACGAATTGCGAATTGCGAATTCTCGCATAGAAAGGAACCCATCATGTCCAACTACAACGTCAACTACCGCCACAACCCCATCGAGCCTCCCGAGCCGGAGCAAGAGCCTCAGAATGACGGCGACAAGCTGGAGGCGGGCGACATCAAGGCTGCCTCTCCCGCCCTCCGTCGGCTGGATAACTTCTGGTATCACTATAAATGGACGGTCATCGTGGTGACTTTTTTTGTGGCGGTGGCCGTGGTGGGCATCGTCCAGATGGTAAACCGCCCCCAATACGATACCTCGGTCTGTCTGGCCTCGTCGTACCGCATGAACAAGGAGGAGAGGGCTGACTTCGAAGCTCTTCTCGCCCGTATCTGCCCCGAGGACTTCAACGGAAACGGTGAAAAGCTGGTCAACGTAGTGGAGTACCAGATCTACTCCGAGGAGGAGATTTTAGCCGAAATGGAGAGATACGAGGCCATGACCGACGAGAACGGCGAGGGGGATCAGTTCCAGATCAACCGTAAATTCAACGTGGACGAGAACAACAACTTCATCGCCTTTACCAAAACCTGTGAGACCTCGGTCTACGTCCTCAGCCCCTATCTCTACGGCATCCTCAAGGACGGAGACCGCCTGAAGCCCCTCTCGGAGGTCTATACCGACGGAAGCCTCCCCGCAGGCGCTCTATCGGACGGCTTCGGTATCGCTCTGAAGGATACCGATTTCTACAAGTACAATCCCGCCGCGCAGGTGTATCCCGAAAACTGCATTCTGTGTTTAGCCCGAAATTCCGAGGTTGTGGGGCGGAGCAGTAAGCCGAAGCTGTATGCCCAAGACGTGGCGTTTTTCAAGGCTATCGCGGATTTTGAGGTGAAGGAATAACCTACATAAACACCTACGCTTACAAAGGAAACCGAACCATGAAATCCAAATTCACCGCCACGGTCATGCTCTTCGTCACCGCCATAATCTGGGGCTTCGCCTTCGTGGCGCAGGTGCTGGGAAGTGACTGCGTGGAGCCCTTCACCTTCAACGGCATCCGCTTCATGCTGGGTGCCGCCTCCCTCATCCCCGTCTACTGTATCTTCGAAAAAGGGAACGGCATGACCCCCTCTGAAAAGAAGCAACGCCACAAAAACACCGCTCTGGGCGCGTTCTGCGGCGGCCTGTGCCTCTTCGCCGCCTCCGCCCTCCAGCAGTTTGGCGCGACCCTGACCCGCGACCCCGGTAAGGCGGGCTTCATCACGGGACTCTACACCGTCCTGACCCCCGTGTTCTACTTCCTCATCTTTCGCCGCAAAACAGGCTGGAACACGTGGCTGGGCTGCATCCTTGCCACAGTGGGACTCTACCTCCTCTGCCTGCGGGAGGGGGAAGCCGTTTCCTTCGGCGTGGGTGAGCTGGTGCTCCTCATTGGCTCCTTCTTCTGGGCGGGTCACATCCTCATCGTGGATCTCTTCATCGCCCGCGTCTCCCCCCTGCGCTTCTCCTCCTGGCAATTCTTCGTCAGCGGCGCGCTGGGACTTGTGGCGGGAGTGATCTTCGAGGACGTCACGTGGTCGGGCGTGTGGAAGGCTAAGTGGGCTATCCTCTTCTGCGGCATTTTGTCGGTGGGGGTCGCCTATACCCTCCAGGTGCTGGCGCAAAAACGCACAGACCCCACCTACGCCGCCATCATCTTCTCCACCGAGTCGGTTTTCGCTGCGGTAGGAGGACTCCTCTGGAACCTCGTTACCCCCGAAGCCCTCCACGTGGATCAGGAAATGCTCCCCATCGGCTATCTGGGGTGCGTCATCATCTTCGCGGGCATCATCCTGTCACAGATGAGCTTTTCCAAAAGGAAATCGGCTTGATCGGGATGACCCTTTGACAGAAAGGACCCAACCATGGCAAAAAGAAGAAAGAAAACACACGGCAAGGGCATAGCCACGGCGGCCATTGTGCTGATCGCCGTGATCGCCGCCCTGTTTTTCGGTAAGGATGCCATTTTCGGCCTGCTCACCGACAAACCCTCTGCCCCCGTCAGCGGCGGTGAGGTGCAGTTCCATTTCATCGACGTGGGACAGGGCGATGCCGCCCTCATTCGCACCGAGCAAGGGGACGTCCTCATCGACGCGGGCACCAACTCCTCCGAGGAGCAGCTTAAGGCCTATCTGGATAGGCTGGGAGTCACCGAGCTGGAGTACGCCGTCTTTACCCACCCCCACGAGGATCACATCGGCGGCGCGGATATGATCCTGAATACCTATACCGTGAGGCGTGTCATCCTCCCCGATAAGGAGCATAATTCCAAGACCTTCGAGCGCATGATGGATGCCATCGAGGCGGAGAAGTGCGAGGTCATCATGGCCACTCCCGACGAGACCTTCAAGGTCGGTGAACTGACCTGCACCATCCTCGCCCCCGTCGGCACTGCCTACACCGAGCTGAATAACTACAGCGTGGTCATCCGCGCCGAGTACGGTGAGACCTCCGTCCTCTTCACGGGAGATGCCGAGACCCTCTCCGAGGAGGAAATGCTGGAGCGCTACCGCTTTAAGGACACCTTGGACTGCGACATCCTCAAGGCGGGGCACCACGGCTCGGATACCTCGTCGAGTCAGGCTTTCCTTGATGCCGTCACCCCCGTTTACGCCGTCATTTCGGTGGGTGAGGGCAATACGTACGATCATCCCAAGCAGGAGATCCTTTCCCGCTACGGAACCATGAAAATCACCGTCCACCGCACCGATAAGGAGGGGGACATCGTGTTCACCTCCACGGGCGGGGAGCC
>JAZNUO010000250.1:0-3157 GCA_045592305.1 Eubacteriales bacterium
ATGGGCATATTCCATAACCTCCTTGGTTAGTGTCAGATATTCCTGAGCGGCGCGGCTGGTCCTTTTGTAGGCCATGACCGGCAGACTGTTCTCCTGTGACCACTCAATGGCGGAATCAATGCGGATGTAGGTGTCAAAGAGCCGCACGTTGTCCAGCGACCCCAGCACCTCGATGGCCTGCCTGAACTGGTTCTTGCGCTCGTTGGCCTTGGTGACTACCACGCCCATGATCTTCAGCTCGGGGGCGATGCGCTCCAGCTTCTCGTAGAATTCGAACAGGTTGGCCAGACCGAACAGACCCCACGGGGAGGCCTCCACGGGAATGATGAGGTAATCCGAGGCGCACATGATGTTCATGACCCAGCAGCCCAGTGTGGGCGGCGCGTCAATGAGGATGTAGTCATACTCGCCGGATTCCTTGATCTTGGCAAGCCCCTGCTTTAAGATGAACTCCCTCTGCCACATGGTGAAGAGGTCCACTTCAATGCCGCTCATGAGGATAGAGGAGGGGATAAGATCCAGCCCCTCGTAGGCGGTGTGGCGAATGAATGGGGTCAGCTCCTGCTGCTTCTTGATGGCGGTGTATAGATTCTCCCCGCTCTCGTTGAAGCCCAGAGCCGCCTCCTCGTCGAAGTAGGACAGGGTGAGGTTCATCTGCATGTCCCCGTCGATGAGCAAAACCTTTTTGCCCTCTGTGACCATGCTGTACCCCACGTTGGCGCAGGTGGTGGACTTGCCGCTTCCGCCCTTGTTGTTGGCGAAGCAGATGACGGTTGTCTTTCTCTCGTTCATGTGAGAACTCCTTTCTCAACGGAACCGCGTTTTGAAAGCCTCTCCCCTTGGGAGAGGTGTCGCGCCTGTGGCGCGACGGAGAGGGCGTGCCTTGAAATGCCCTCTCACCCGCCTGCGGCGGGAGCTCTCCCAAAGGGAGAGCCAAAGGAACTCGTATTATATCGGCAACGCATCAGGGGCGTCGATTGGCTCTCGGAGGTACTCGATGATGGCCTCCAGACCCTCCCCCGTAAAGGAACTGCAAGGGAAGATTTTCTCGCACCCGCAGAGCTTCAGCCATCGCTCGGCCTGCTCCATATTGGCGCGGTCGCGGTCAATGCCCGAGATGATACCGATGACGGGGCGGTTGACCAGACAGGTACAGCAGGGCGGGAACACGCAAAAGGGCTCGTCCGCGCCGATGACCAGCCCCACAATGTCGGCCTCGTAGGCGTACAGCGCCAGCGCCGCGCCCAGCCTCGCCACCTCGGTGTACTCCCCGGGGGTGTCAATGATGGTGTTGTGGTAGTTGATGTACTGGGTCTTGCAGTAGTGGAGCTGTTCACCCCGCAGAGCTTGCGTCAGGGTGGTCTTGCCCGCCGCCACGCGACCCATGAGTATGAGTTTTTTCATGATGATTCCATATAGGGCGTTGCCCCATACCCTGTCCGGAGCCTTAAAAAAGGACAGATTTTGTACCAAAGTTCTTGAAGGGAGTCCAGAGGGAAACTTCTTTCAAGAAGTTTCCCTTTGGCGTTCTCTTTACGTTCTCGTTTTTTCGCAGACCGTGAACTTCAGGGTGTCTCTGAAATAGTCACCGATGGCGGTGAAGGCGGAATCCACCTCGGAGACGCGGCCCGTGATGATGAGGGTACCCGAGAAGCGGTCCACAAATCCCAGGTCAATGTTGGCCGACTTCATGGCGATGTCGGCGGTGATGACGGCGGTCTCGGCGGGGCTGACGGTCAGCACACCGATGGCGGCGTGGGAGTAGTCCAGCTTGGGGTCAAGACCCAGCTTTTGGTAGAGAATGGGATCGGGATTGGCGATGACGTGGAGCAGGGTGATCTGCCGTCCGGGCACCAGTTCCTGTACGATCCGCATTTTATCGTGCATTTCCAGTTCTTTCATAAGGTATGTTTTCCTTTCGAAAGTTTTGCGTTGGTTCCGCAAGGAATTTCGGTCGCTCCGACCGAAAAAAACGCGAAACTATCCGCCAATCTGTACCCGCAGATGGCAGGTCAGCTTGCAGGATTCCCGCTCGGCGGTCTCCTTGAGCATCTGCATGTGGGCGGCGGTGGGGGGGGTCAGGTGGGAGAGGGTGTACGCGCGTCCCAGACCCACGTACTTGTCGGTTCCCAGTCGGTGATAGGGAAGCAGGTGCAGCTCATGGACGTTGGGCAGGGACTCGGCGAACCGCGCGATGGCGGCGATCTCTTCGGGAGTATCGTTAAATCCCGGAATCACGGGAACGCGGATCACCAGATGACGGGCATTCTCGGCGATCCAGCGGGCGTTGTCCAGAATCTTTTCGTTGGGCTGACCCGTGTACTCCCTGTGCTTGGCGGAGTCCATGTGCTTTACGTCCATCATGACGTGGTCGATGTGGGGGATCAGGCGCGCCACCACGTCCCGCTCGGCAAAAGCGGTGGTCTCAATGGCGGTGCTGAAGCCGTGATCGTGGCAGGCGCGGAGGATGGCCTCGGCGAACTCGGGCTGGGCCATAGCCTCACCGCCCGACAGGGTAATGCCGCCACCCGAACGGCGGTAGTACACCTCGTCCTTCATCAGCTCCTCCATGAGGTCTCGGACCGAAATGTCCTGCCCCACCGTCTTGGTGGAGCCGTTCATGGTCAGCTCCTGGAATTTATACTCCTGGGACTCGGGATTGCAGCACCAGCGGCACCGCAGGTAGCACCCCTTCAGAAACACGATGGTGCGGATGCCCGGCCCGTCGTGGATGGAGAAGCGCTGAATATCAAAAATGCGACCGACGCGGTCGTAGTAATTGGCCATGGGATTCCTTTCTCGGGGCTCTGCCCCGAACCCCGCCAAAGAACCTTTTTGCAAAAAGGGTTTTGGAATCCCAAAAACCTTCAAAAAAGGTATTTGTTTATGGGGAAAGGATTTATAGAAATCGAATCAATAAATGCTCTGAAAGTTCTTGGAGGGGGTCAAGGGGGAACCTTCTTTCAAGAAGGTTCCCCCTTGCGCTCTCCTTATACAGGTAGTGCGTCGGGGGCATCGGTAGGCTCGCGGAGGTACTCGATGATGGCCTCCAGACCCTCCCCCGTAAAGGAACTGCAAGGGAAGATTTTCTCGCACCCGCAGAGCTTCAGCCATCGCTCGGCCTGCTCCATATTGGCGCGGTCGCGGTCAATGCCCG
>JAZNUO010000251.1:0-12739 GCA_045592305.1 Eubacteriales bacterium
CTCGGGCTCGGGAGTCTCGTCAGGCTCCTGGGAGGGAGCCTCGCTGGGGGTCTCGACAGTGGTGACTTCGTCGCCGGAGGTACCGGGTTCGACGGGGTCGTCGGTACAAGCAACGGCGGTGATCACCAGAGCGAGCATGAGAATTGCAATCAAAAGCAGCTTCTTCATGTGGGTTCTTCCTTTCTTAAATTATTTTTGGGCGGTATTTTCCTTGCGAAAAACAACCCCCCGGGGATACCCGAGAACATTCTACCACAAAAGTATGAACAATTCAAGTCTCCCGTCTGACTTTGCTCGGCAAAACCCGAAGTTTGTCACTATGCACAATTTTACAGACTCGGTTTTTGACAAAAAGCCAACAAAAAGGATGCCCTCGGAATCCGTTTCCGAGGGCAAGCGTTTTCTTTCAGCTTACGTAGTTAAAATCCAGAATCTGATCGATCAGAACCTTCTCCGTGACACTGTCCGAGAGAATGAAATACTGCTTTCTTGACTCGTCGTGTCCGATATCGGTGCGGAACGTGCCGTCATTCAGGCGAATCTTGTACTCCACCTCGTACTCGTACTGGGTGTACTTTCCCTTTTTTCCGTCCACGACGGTCTCGTTGATTTTCGTCAGTTGAATATCGTAGAGTCTCTGCATGGTAAAGGGAGCTTCTGGCTCGTGATTCACGTAATAATTCTCCGAAAAAAGCGTGTTGTAGGTGTCGGCATCTCCGGCGATGATCGCGTTTATATATTCGGTAAGAAGCACGGCGGCAGGACCGTGACCCTCCGTATTCTTCTCGGTCAGTTCCTCGGTTATGCCCAAACGGTCGTCGCAATGGTAGATACGGCGGTTGAGCTGGAGGTAATCGTCATCCTGCATAATGTCGTATCCGTACTCGGGGGTGACGAAAATAATCGAGCCTGGAGGGCGCTTTTTGGTCTCCTCCTCGCCTCCGCCGTTCTGAACTCTGTCCAAAAGATGGATAAGAGGAATAGCCACCACGGCGAATACCGCCATACAGACCAGGACGATGATCATATTCCGTTTGAGCCTTCGTGTGGACACCCTTGCTTGACGGGATTGCTCCTCAAAGCTTTGATTCTGCTGATCCATTGTGAAACCTCACTTTTCCTTGATGCTATCAGTATACCATATTCCTACGCTCTTCGCAAGACCTCTTTAAGGCTTTTTTATAAAATTTTCATGAATTATCCCCCAAAGGTGTTGCGGTTTCCGAAAAAATGTGGTATAATAATCTGATTCTATAATTTGTAAGAGGTTCCCGTATGAAATACCTTGTTCTGATACCCGACGGTATGGCCGATCGCCCCGTTGAAGCCTTAGGCCACCGCACCCCCATGGAGGCCGCCGTCAAGCCCTGCATGGATTTCCTTGCCGCACGTGCCACCGTGGGTCTGGTCTCCAACGTCCCCGAGGGTATGGTACCCGAAAGCGACACCGCAAACATGGCCATTCTCTCCTTCGACCCCAAAATCTACTCCCGCGGTCGCTCCCCTCTGGAGGCGATCAGCATGGGGCTGGAGATGGTGCCCGACGAAACCGCCTACCGCTGTAACGTAGTCACTCTTTCGGATGACGGTGAATATGAAGATAAGATCATGCTGGATCACTCGGCCGACGAGATCACCACCGCTGAGGCTGACGAGCTGATCAAGGCTCTGGAGGCTCACTTCGGTAACGAGTGCCGCCACTTCTACACCGGTGTCAGCTACCGTCATTGTATTCTTTGGAAGGACGGCAACGATACCTATGATTTCTCCCGTCCCCATGACATCATCGGCCGCTGTATCCGTGACTACCTCCCCAAGGAGGAGAACGGCGGCGGTGAGTTCTATAGGCTCATGAAGGAGAGCTTTGGTGTGCTGAATCATCACCCCGTCAACGAGGCTCGCCGCGCGAGGGGGTTGAAACCCGCCAACTCCGCATGGCTCTGGAGCCCGGGTAAAAAACCGAGACTGCCCAGCTTCACCGAAAAGTGGGGCATAAACGGCACCGTCATTTCCGCCGTAGACCTCATCAAGGGTATCGGTCTTTGCGCGGGCATGAAGTCGGTGGACGTGGAGGGCGCTACGGGTAACGTTCACACCAACTATGACGGGAAGGCGCAGGCCGCCATGGATGCCTTCAAGGGCGGGGCTGATCTTGTCTACATTCACGTGGAGGGTCCCGACGAGTGCGGGCACCGCGCCGAAACCCACAACAAGGTATTGTCGGTGGAGCTGATCGACCAAAGGATTCTGGCTCCCGTGTACGAGTACCTCAAGTCCACCGCCGAGGACTTTAAAATTCTGGTGCTTCCCGATCACCCCACCCCCATCGAGATCCGCACCCACTCCATGGAGCCGGTTCCCTTCTTCCTGTACGATTCCCGCAAGGACGCGAAGGGAGTCCCGACCTTTACCGAAGCCACCGCCGCTGAGACGGGTCTGTATATTCCCGACGGCTTTACCCTTCTTGAGCGGGTTATCGAAAAGAATTGATTCTCTCTTGAAAATTACAAGCAACCGAAAGGAGACCTACCGTGTCCGAGCTTGATATCAACCTGACCCCCGAGGCCGAGAATACCGTCCTGCAGCCTGCTCCCGAAAAAAAGGAGAGCCTTATCTCCCTGATCTTCGAGTATCTGGAGATTCTGGTCTTTTCGGTTTGCGCCGTTCTGCTTCTCTTTACTCTTTGCGGTCGACTTTGCCGTGTCAACGGCTCCTCCATGCGGAATACGCTCCATGACGGGGAAATGCTTCTGACAACCTCTCTTGCCAAGCCCGAGGTGGGGGATATCGTGGTGTTCCACCAGACAAGCGACGTATTCACCCGCTTTAACGAGCCCTTGGTCAAGCGGATTATCGCGACCGAGGGGCAGACGGTTCGCATTGACTACGAAAAAGGCGAGGTTTACGTGGACGGTGTCCTTCGGGAAGAGCCGTACGCCCATCTGCTCAGTCAGTCGGGCAAGGAGATCGGTCAATGGACACTGGCCCCCGCCTATGACTTCGATTATTCCACGGGCATTTTTGAGACGACCGTTCCCGAGGGGTGCTACTTCGTCATGGGTGACAACCGCAACAACTCCGCCGACAGCCGTTCGCGCGAGGTTGGGTTTGTGGATGCCCGCCGCGTGCTGGGTAAGGTAGTCTGCCGCCTGAAGCCTTGGACGGTCTATGAGTAAGCGTGAAAATCAAAATGCAAAACGCGAAATCACGTAGGTTTTTCGTTTGCTGAAATCTGATAGAGGTGTATCATGCCCAGCGAACACATTCAATGGTTCCCGGGTCACATGGCAAAGACCCGCCGTCTGATTACCGAGAACCTTAAAAACGTGCATATCATCATCGAGGTGCTGGATGCCCGCATCCCTGTCAGCTCCCGCAATCCGGAATTGCGGAGAATGACAGGAGATAAGCCCACCATTCTGCTCCTCAATAAGGCCTCTCTGGCCGACCCCAAAAAGAGCAAGGAATTTGTGAAGCGCTACACCGACGCCCATACCGTCTGTATTCTCTGCGATTGCGTGACGGGCGAGGGACTCAACCGCCTGCCCGAAGCCATCCGCTCCGTCCTGAAGGACAGAGTGGAGCGGTACGAGGAAAAGGGACAGGCGGGCAGACACCTGCGCGCTATGGTGGTAGGTGTTCCCAACGTGGGAAAATCCACCCTTATCAACCGCATGAGCGGCGGTATCAAGGCAAAGGCCGAGAACCGCCCCGGCGTGACCCGCAACAAGCAGTGGGTGACTACTAAGATCGGTATCGATCTTCTGGATATGCCCGGTGTTTTGTGGCCGAAGTTTGAGGATCAGGTCATTGGCGAGAATCTGGCCGTTACGGGCGCTATCCGCGACGATATTCTGGACATCGAGCATCTGGCTATCAAGCTGGTGGGTAGACTTCGCGAGATGTACCCCGTCGAGCTTTGCGCGCGATTCAAGCTCACCGATGCCGATGGGTGGCAGGAGCTGACCGATATGCAGCTCATCAGCCTCATCGGTAAGAAACGCGGCTGCCTCATCCCGGGCGGCATCGTGGATACCGAGCGGGTATCCAATCTCCTCATCGACGAGTTCCGCGCGGGCAAGATCGGCAAAATGACCATCGATAAGCTTCCCGCCCCCTCAACAAACGCGGTGAAGCTCAAGAAGCCCGCCGACGAAAAGCCGGCTACCGAGAATCCCGATCCACCCAAAAAGGAGGATGCCTGATATGCCCTCTTACGATTTGGAACGAGCCCTTCACGCTGAGGGCTACCCTGTTGTCTGCGGCGTGGACGAGGCGGGGCGGGGACCCTTGTGCGGTCCTGTGGTCGCCCCCGCCTGCATCCTCCCCGACGGGCTGGTGATCCCCGAGCTGAACGATTCCAAAAAGCTCACCCCCAAGAAGCGGGATAAGCTCTTCGATCTCATCAAGGAAAAGGCCATCGCCTACGGTATTGCCGAGGGGACGGTGGAAGAGATCAACGAAATGAATATTCTGGAAGCCGATCTTTTGGCCATGCGCCGCGCCATCGACGGGCTCCGCACCCCCGAGGGTCAACCCTATATGGCGGATTTTGCCCTCATCGACGGCAATATCGATCGGGATTTTCAGATTCCTGCCCGCGCCGTGGTCAAAGGTGATTCCCTCTCCGTGTCCATCGCCGCGGCCTCCATTCTGGCTAAGGTCACGCGAGACCGCCTGTGCGAGGAGATGGACAAGGCCTACCCGCAGTACGGCATCGTCAAACATAAGGGCTACGGCACCAAGGAGCACATGGCCGCCCTGCGTGAGTTCGGTCCGTCTCCCATTCACCGCACCAAATTCATCCGTTTTCTGGACGGGAATAAGACATGAGCGAAACTACCGTCGCGAAAAATATGACCCGCCGTCAGTTTATCGGCAGACTGGGGGAGGACGAAACCGTCCGACGCTATATCGCCCGTGGCTTTTCGGTCGTGGCGCGGAATCTGCACGTCGCTCGGAATGAGATCGATCTCATTCTGGAAAACGAGACATATCTGGTTTTCGTGGAGGTCAAGACCCGTCACGCCACCCCGGGTGAAAGAACCCGATACGGTCGCCCTGCCGCCGCCATTGATCGCGCTAAGCGTGATCGGATGCGAAAGGCCGCCCGGGACTACCTGCGCGCGCATCCTACGGAAAAACAACCCCGTATTGACGTATCCGAGGTCTATCTCAAGCGCGCCGCCGACGGCACAGAAACGGTTCTGGAGGTAAAAATTTTTCCCGCCGCCTACGCGGGGCGGACGTAACCATTGGAGGAAATACCATGAAATTATCTCTCTTCGATACCCACTGTGATACCGCTCTGGAGCTTTACAAGCACAAGGCGCATCTGGACAGCAACGATTGCTGTCACATTTCTCTGGAGAAAGCCGCAGGCTACGAAAATTATGCCCAGTATTACGCCATCTGGAGCCACTACCGTCAGGATGACGAGACCTGCTGGCGGGTCTTTCTGGAGTCCTCCGCTTACTTTAAGGACGAGCTGGCTCGCTTCCCCGATCGGGCCGTTCAGGTGAAGAGCGGTACAGAGCTGGAGACCGCTGTCCGCGAGGGCAAGCACGCCGCAATTCTGGCGGTGGAGGATGCCCGTCTCTGCGCGGGTAAGCTGGAGCGCATGGAGGTTATGTACGGGCTGGGCGTTCGTTATCTGACGCTTCTGTGGGGAGGAGATACCTGCGTTGGCGGTTCTCACAACACACAGAACGGTCTCACGGATTTCGGCAAGGCCGTGGCGACGCGATGCTTTGAGCTGGGCATTGTTCCCGATGCTTCCCACGCGTCCGAGCAGGCGGTGGACGATCTTCTTCCCATCGCCTATGAGTTCGGCAAGCCCTTCATCGCCTCCCATTCCAATTCCCATACCCTCTACCCCCACAGCCGCAACCTCCGCGACCGGCATTTTTCGGCCATCAAGGAGCTGGGCGGTATCGTGGGTGTCAGTCTTTGCCCCGCCCATCTGATCGATACCTCCCTTCGCCCCGCCACTCCTGAGGACGTATTCGCCCACGTGGACTACTACCTCTCCTTAGGCGGGGAGGATATCGTGGGCTTCGGAGCCGACTGGGACGGCACCGATCTTCCCGTGGGCATCAACCACGTGGGAGAATTGACTAAAGTGGCCGAGGTCATGGCTCGCCACAACTACTCCGAGGAGCTGATCCACAAGCTTTTCTGGAAGAACTTCTACAATTTCGCCATCAAAAATCTCTGATATACAGGAGCCTCTAACCATGCTGTACCAATCCACCCGCGATCCCGCACACAAGAAGTATTCCGCCGCCGAGGTCATCAAGATGGGTCTTGCCCCCGACGGAGGTCTGTTCATCCCCGAATCCATCCCCGCCCTGACCGCCGAGGAGATCACGGCTCTCTGCGCCGACACCTATCCTGTCCGCGCCGCCAAGATTCTCGGTAAGTTTCTCACCGACTATACCTACGAGGAGCTTCTCTCGGACTGCGAGGCCGCCTACGCCGAGTCCTCCTTCCCCGGCGGCGCCGCACCCCTCGTTCATATTCACGACAACATCTACTCTCTGGAGCTGTGGCACGGTCCCACCGCCGCCTTCAAGGATATGGCACTCCAGATCATGCCCCGCCTTCTCTCCCGTGCGCTGGTCAAGACAGGGGAGACCCGCGATGCCCTGATCCTTGTGGCTACCTCGGGTGACACGGGTAAGGCCGCTCTGGAGGGCTACAAGGACATCGACCGCATAGGTATCATGGTATTCTACCCCGTGGACGGTGTCAGTCGCGTGCAGAAGCTACAGATGGCGACCCAGACGGGTAGTAACGTCAACGTCTGCGCTATCCGCGGCAACTTCGACGATGCCCAGACGGGTGTCAAGAAGATCTTCGGCGACCCCGACATGGCGGCCGCGCTGGATGCAAAGGGCTACGTTCTTTCCTCCGCCAATTCCATCAACTGGGGTCGCCTGGCCCCCCAGATCGTCTACTACGTTTCCGCCTACTGCGACCTGCTGAACAAGGGTGTTTTGAAGATGGGCGAGACCATGGACGTTTGCGTGCCCACGGGCAATTTCGGCAACATCTTCGCGGGCTACATCGCCAAGCTCATGGGGCTTCCCATCCGTCACTTTGTCTGCGCCTCCAATAAAAACAACATCCTGACCGACTTCCTCCGCACCGGCACCTACGACCGTAACCGCGACTTCCATCTCACCATGTCTCCCTCCATGGACATCTTGATTTCCTCCAATCTGGAGCGTCTGCTCTGCCTGACCGCAGGCGAGGAACGCACCGCCGCCTACATGGAGAGCCTGAAAAAGGAGGGCGCGTACACCGTGGACGGTGAGGTTCTGGCCGCTATTGGCGAGAACTTCTCGGGCTACTTCGCCGACGAGACCGCCACCGCCGAGACCATCAAGACCTACTTTGATACGTACGGCTATCTGTCCGACACCCATACCGCCGTGGCTCTCTCCGCCGCCGAGCAGTATATCGCCACTCTGAACGAGGTTCGTCCCATGGTCGTGGACTCCACCGCCAGCCCCTACAAGTTCGCCGCCGACGTGTACGAGTCTCTGAGCAAGACCCGGCCCGAGGATCCTCTGGCGGCTTTGGATAAGCTGTCCGCCGCCACGGACACCGAGATCCCCTACCCTCTCCGCGGTCTTGGTGAGCGGGACGTGCGGTTCACTCAGGTCATTAATGCCGAGGAGATGTCCGCCGCCGTGCTGGATTGGTGTAAGTAAAACCGACCGAAAAGGGGCAGCGTCCAAGGACGTTACCCCAAAGCCGAAAAGCGACCTGATCAGCCCTTCATGTCCTGATTGGGCTTGAAGGTAGCGCAGGCGGTGTCATGAGAGGTGGAGGCGTAGGTGGGGCCCACGGTGATCTCACCTGCGGTGCAACGGGTCTCGCCGTCGTGGTAGGCGCAGTTCTTCACGTCGCAGACAACGCCCTTGATGTGGTCGCAGCACTTCTTGTCGTTCATTTCACATACCATCCTTTTGGAATGCCGCACCCGCGTGCGGTTTTTCCTTGATACTAACGGTGGGAATCGTCTCCCTCCGCGTAAGTAGTTTACCCCCATTCCCCGTTTCTATGCGGAATTCTATGAAAGGAGCCCGACCGTGTCTATATTCGTTATGGGAGACCTCCATCTCTCCACCAATCAATCCACCAACAAATCCATGGAAAAATTCGGCAAGCGCTGGCTGGGCTATACCGATAAGATCCGCAAAAACTGGGAGGCCGTGGTCTCCCCCGAGGACACCGTGGTGATTCCCGGGGATATTTCGTGGGCCATGAAGCTGGAGGAGGCTCTGTCTGACTTTCAATTCCTTGATAATTTGCCCGGAACCAAGCTTATCGGCAAAGGAAACCACGATTTTTGGTGGACCACCGCTTCCAAAATGAACGCTTTCTTTGAGGAAAAACGCATCGCTTCGGTGAAGATCCTCAACAATAACGCCTATCTCGTGGAAAATCAAGTCCTCTGCGGCACGCGGGGATGGTTTTTAGAGGAAAAACAGCAGGTGACGGTGGGCTCAGTGGATTATGAAAAGATCATCAACCGCGAGGTCATCCGTTTGAAGCTCTCGCTGGACAGCGCTGTCGCTCTTCAAAGGGACTGTGAGGAGCGAGACGGCTTCAAGCCGCCCGTTTCGGTGTTTTTGCACTTCCCTCCCGTCTGGCTGGACTTCATCTGCCGTCCTTTTGTGGACACCCTCCACGAATACGGAGATCCCGCCTGCTATTTCGGGCACATCCACGGGATGTACCACCCCCCCAAGGAGTTCCGCTTCGAGGGCATTCCCATGCGTCTGATCTCCTCGGATGCCATGGATTTCACCCTCTATCGCTTGCCTGCGGTGGAAAGGTGATCCCGTTCTCTTCGTTTGTGTGAAATGCACAAAAGACCCCCCCGCGCTTCGGGTACTTTCGTCACCCGAGAAAATGGGAAAATTCGCAAAAACTATTGACAAAATTACAAAAAACAGATAAAATATACTGTGAATGTACATGGGAGCAGTATGTCCAATTCGAGACCGACTTTCCCTCAACAAAAGAAAGGAATCATCAAACATGAGTCTGATCAAAGCAGAAAAGGCCGAGAAGAGCGCAATGATCCTGGAGTTCTCCGTGGATAAGGAGACCTTCGATAAGGCCGTAAGCAAGGTTTACCGTCAGCAGGTGGGCAAGATCAACGTCCCCGGCTTCCGTAAGGGCAAGGCCCCCCGTTCCGTCATCGAGCGTATGTACGGTAAGGGTATTTTCTGGGAGGATGCCGCTAACGAGCTGCTTCCCGACGCGTACGAGGCAGCCCTGACCGAGTCCGGTGTCAAGCCCGTGGGTCGCGCCGAGTTCGATATTACCAGCATTGACGAAAGCGGCATTACCTTCACCGCTACCGTTCCCGTAAAGCCCGCCGTGGAGATCGAGGGCTACAAGGGCATCGAGGCCGCCAAGGTGGTGGAGCCCGCGTCCGAGGTCGAGATCGACAACGAGATCAAGATCATCCGTGAGCGCAACAGCCGCGAGACCGAGATCACCGACGAGACCCCCGCCGTCAGTGGTGACTCCACCAAGATCGACTTTGAGGGCTTTGTGGACGGTGTCGCCTTCGAGGGCGGCAAGGGCGAGGACTACAACCTCAAGCTGGGCTCCGGCTCCTTCATCCCCGGCTTCGAGGAGCAGATCGTCGGTCACAAGATCGGTGATGAGTTCGACGTGAACGTCACCTTCCCCGAGGAGTACCACGCCGCTGAGCTGGCCGGTAAGGCCGCTACCTTCAAGGTTGCCCTGAAGGCCATCACCCACGTTGAGCTCCCCGAGCTGGATGACGACTTCGCCAAGGACGTCTCCGAGTTCGATACCTTCGCCGAGTACCGCGCTGACATCGAAGCCAAGATCCTGAAGCGTCACGAGAACGCCGCAGAGTCCGTGTTCGAGGAGACCATCGTCAAGACTCTCTGCGAGAAGCTGAGCGGCGAGGAGATCCCCGAGGCTATGATCGAGGCCGAGGTCGAGAATCAGGTTCGTGACTTCGACAACCGTCTCCGTATGCAGGGCATGGACATGGGTATGTACTTCAAGTACACCGGCATGACTCTGGAGGGTATGCGCGATCAGATGCGTCCCCAGGCTGAGACCTTCGTCAAGACCCGTCTGGCTCTTGAGAAGATCGCGGAGCTTGAGAACCTGACCGCTTCTGACTCGGAGATCGAGGCCGAGTACACCCGCCTGGCCGAGGCTTACCAGATGGAGGCCGAGCAGATCAAGGGTATGATCCCTGCTGAGTCCGTCGCTGAGGATCTGCGCGTCAAGGCCGCTATGGAGCTGGTCAAGGCCAACGCCGTGGCTCCCGCTACTGCCGAGTAATCAACCACCCGCAGGATCTGATCCTGTACATCAAATCCTTGCCGCGGTCAGCCCAGAGCCGGCCGCGGCATACTTTTCAAAATTTGAAGTATTCTTCTCCTATTTGATTTTTCCCCGCTTTATGGGGCAGAATACAGGTATGCTCCATACAATGAAACTAAAAGAATGTGAGGTAAGCAACATGATGAATGATCTGCACAAGATGGGTATGCCCCGCTCCTATCTCGTCCCCACCGTGGTCGAGCAGACCGGTCGCGGCGAGCGCGCCTATGACATCTACTCCCGTCTTTTGAATGACCGCATCATTTTCCTGTCGGATGAGGTCAACGATGCCACCGCGTCTCTTGTGGTCGCTCAGCTTCTGTTTTTGGAGGCGCAGGATCCTGACAAGGATATTTCCTTCTACATCAACAGCCCCGGCGGCTCTGTCACCGCGGGTATGGCCATCTACGATACCATGAACTTCATCAAGTGCGACGTGTCCACCATCTGCATCGGTATGGCCGCCTCCATGGGCGCGTTCCTGCTCTCCGCAGGAGCCAAGGGCAAGCGTATCGCTCTGCCCCACAGTGAGATCATGATCCACCAGCCCCTCGGCGGCGCGCAGGGTCAGGCCTCGGATATCAAGATCCGCGCCGATCTTATCCTCCGCACCCGCGATATGCTCAATAAGATCCTCGCCGAGAACACCGGCAAGTCCATCGAGCAGATCGAGCGGGATACCGACCGCGATAACTTCATGACCGCCAAGCAAGCTCTGGAGTACGGTCTGATCGATAAGATCTACACCCACCGCGACTAATTCCACGAAAGGAAGCCCTATCATGTCCAATACCACCAATCGAGGCGGCGGCAAGAATCAGAATCTCCATTTCTGCTCCTTCTGCGGTCGCAACGAGAATCAGGTCAACTTCCTCATTCCCTCCTCTACGGGCGCGTATATCTGCGACTACTGCGTGGATGCCTGCTCCGACCTCATCGACGAGGCGATGGGCAACACCCGTCATACTTCCATCAACTTCGGCGAGCTGAATCCGGCCACCCTCCCCCGCCCCATGCAGATCAAGGAGGCTCTGGACGAGTACGTCATCGGTCAGGACGAGGCCAAGATCGCTCTGTCGGTGGCTGTCTACAACCACTACAAGCGCATTCTGACCAAGACCCCCAAGAAGAAGGGCAAGAAGAAGGCCGATGCCGCTCCTGCCGAGGACTATATGGAAGCTCTCCGCGAGGTGGATATCCAGAAGTCCAACGTTCTGCTTCTCGGTCCTACGGGCGTTGGTAAGACCTACCTTGCCCAGACACTGGCCAAGACCCTGCAGGTTCCCTTCGCAATCGCCGACGCTACCACCCTCACCGAAGCGGGTTACGTGGGCGAGGACGTAGAGAACATCCTTCTGCGCCTCATTCAGGCCGCTGATTTTGATATTGAGCTGGCCGAACGGGGTATCATCTACATCGACGAGATCGATAAGATCGCCCGTAAGAGCGAGAACCATTCCATCACCCGCGTCGTGTCGGGCGAGGGTGTACAGCAGGCTCTTCTGAAGATTCTGGAGGGCACCACCGCCAACGTCCCCCCCCAGGGCGGCCGCAAGCATCCCAATCAGGAATTCCTTCGCATCAACACCGAGAATATTCTCTTCATCTGCGGCGGCGCGTTCGACGGTCTGTCCCAAATCATCGAGAAGCGGGAGGGCGGTACAACCATCGGCTTTGGCGGCGGTGTCCGTACCAAGTCCGAGCGGGTACAGAGCGGTGTGTTCAAGAACGTGGTTCCCCACGATATTGTCAAGTTCGGTCTGATTCCCGAGCTTGTGGGCCGTCTGCCCGTCATCGTTACCTTGAACGATCTGGATCGTGAGGCCCTGATCCGCATTCTCCGCGAGCCCAAGAACGCGGTCATCAAGCAGTACATGAAGCTCTTCGGACTGGATCACGTCCGCCTGACCTTCGAGGAAGACGCGCTGGAGGCCATCGCCGAGGAGGCTCTCGCCCGCAACACGGGGGCGCGGGGACTGCGCGCCATCATGGAGCAGTTCATGATGAAGCTGATGTACGAGCTCCCCTCGGATGAGCTGGCGGATACCGTCACCATCACCCGCGATTTTATTCTGGGCAAGGGCGAAGCCATCATCACCCACAGGATTCCCACGCTGTCCGCGGCTACAAATCCCCAAGGCATTCCCGAAGCCGTAAAAGAGGATTCCGTGGAAGCTTGATTCGAATCTCAAAAAGCATAGTCCGTCACGGCGGGCTATGCTTTTCTATATCAAATATGAAGAATTATGAAGTTTTTAAGCATTTCCTTGACATGCTTTTTTGAAAGTGATATAATATGCGCATATTCAAAAAAGCGAGGCGCATCATCATGGATTTTTCCCACTTT
>JAZNUO010000252.1:0-4555 GCA_045592305.1 Eubacteriales bacterium
TTCTTTCCCCCATTATACACCCCCTCCCCCACGAAATCCGTCGCAATCCCCCGCCCGAAAATATTTTTCGTTGGCGCAAAATCTCCCCGCTTTTTACGCTCATTCACATGGAGTTCACATCTTCGTGGTACAATATCATGATAGAATGTCTGTCCTGTGCGCAGACGCTGAAAGGAACGACTATGAGTAAGCATACAAACAACGCCTGCCCCGTGCGGAAAACCTCCATCGGCGGTCAGGCGCTCATGGAGGGCATCATGATGCGGGGACCCAAGACCACCGCCATGGCCGTCCGGAACCCCAAGGGCGAGATCGTCCTCGAGACCTTCCCTACCGAGGGAAAGAAACGCCCCGCCATCCTCCGCTGGCCCATCATCCGCGGTGTGGTCGGCTTCATCGACTCCATGACCTTCGGCTACAAGTGCCTCATGCGCTCCGCCGAGATCTCGGGGCTTGAGGAGCTGGAGGCCGAGATGGAACGGGAAAAGGCCGAGAAGAAGGCCGCCAAGAAGGCGGAAAAAGCCGCCAAAAAGGCCGCACGAAAGGGTGAGGCCTCATCCGTGACCGCAGAGACTCCCCCTGACGAGACGGTCGAACCCCTCCCCGAAGCCGACAAGCCTACTCCCGAGGCGGCCGAAGCGGTTGAAGCCCCCGCTCCCGAGGCAGCAGAGGCTCCCGATTCGGAGACGGTCGGGACTCCCCCAAAGAAGGATAAAAAGGAATCCTCGGCCATGATGAACCTCATCATGGTGGTGTCGGTGCTCTTGGCTGTGGCCATCATGATCGGTCTGTTTTTCTTCCTGCCCTCCTTCCTCTACAAGGACGTTATGGAAGCCCACATCCCCAATTTTCCCCAAAACAACCGCTTTTTGCAGTCCCTCTGCGTGACCTCCATCCGCATGATCCTCCTCATCGGCTATATGTCCCTCATGCTCCTCATGAAGGACATCCGCCGTACCTTCCAGTTCCACGGTGCCGAGCATAAGACCATCTTTTGCTACGAGCATGGAAAAGAGCTTACCGTGGAGAACATCCGCGGGGAGCGTCGGTTCCATCCCCGATGCGGCACCTCCTTCCTTGTTTTGATGCTGCTCGTGAGCATCCTCATCGGCTTCTTTATCCCCGCTACCCTCAATAAGTGGTTGCTGACCGCCATCAGGCTGGCCATCATGCCGTTGGTCATGGGCATTGGCTACGAGCTCATCAAATTCTGCGGTCGCCACGATAACTGGCTGACTCGTATCATCGCCGCCCCGGGTCTCTGGTTCCAGCGCATCACGGTGCTGGAGCCCGACGATTCCATGATCGAGTGCGCCATCGCCGCCATGAAGGAAGCCATTCCCGACGATGATAGCGACAAGCTCTGACTGGTTTGGGGAATTCGGTAATAATTCCCCCCTCCAACGGATACAATAAAACCATCAAAATAAGAAAGGATACCCCTATGAAACTCATTGTCTGCAAGAATTACGACGAAATGTCCGCCGCCGCCGCCGCCATCGTGGCCGAGACCATGAAGGCAAATCCCGCCTGCGTGCTGGGTCTGGCCACCGGCTCCACCCCCGTGGGTATGTACCAGAAGCTCATTGAGATGTACAGCGCGGGCGAGATCGATTTTTCCAAGGTCACGACCGTCAATCTGGACGAGTATTACCCCATCTCCCCCGAAAATGACCAGTCCTACCGCTACTTCATGAACGAGAATCTCTTCAACCACGTCAACGTAGATAAGACCCGCACCTACGTCCCCGACGGTACGGCCGCCGACCCCGCCGCCTCCTGCGAGGCCTATGAGGAGACGATAGCCAAGGTAGGTCCCGTGGCCGTGCAGGTGCTGGGCATCGGTCAGAACGGTCACATCGGCTTCAACGAGCCCGCCGAGACCCTGGAGCTCAGAACCCACGTCACCGACCTCGCCGAGTCCACCATCAAGGCCAACGCCCGCTTCTTCGCCTCGGAATCCGACGTTCCCACCAAGGCTATGACCATGGGCATCGGCACCATCCTGAACGCGAAGAAGATCATCATTCTGGCCAACGGAGCCGCCAAGCACGCCGCCGTCGCCAAGATGCTGGAGGGGAAGCTGAGCACCTCCTGCCCCGCCTCCATGCTGAATCTCCACGCTGACGTTACGGTGATCTGTGACGAAATGGCTTACAACGGCTAAGACCGCGGCATGCCATGCCTGTAACGGCTGATCCATCCCATTAAGACACACCCGAAGGGGCGTGCCTCTGTGCGCCTGACACCTGTGGGGTTTCGGGGTGTCGGGGCACGCCCTTTTCCGTAGCCCCCCAGTTTCTCCCAATCCCGCCTCCGCATAACGGCACCCGCAATCGGCAAATACTTTACCCATCTCAAAAAATGGGAGATTTGCCATGTATCACAGTAAAGTTGTTATATGCGGAGTCAATACCTCGGGGCTCACCGTCCTGACCGAGGGAGAAAAGCAAGTCCTTATGAAACGCGTGCGGGCGGGGGACGAGCAGGCCCGGCAGGAAATGATCTGCGGGAATCTTCGCCTCGTCCTTTCCATCGTCCAACGCTTCGCGGGTAGGAAAGAGAACCCCGACGATCTCTTTCAGGTGGGGTGCATCGGTCTCATCAAGGCGGTGGACAACTTCGACACCGAAAAGGACGTCATGTTCTCCACCTACGCCGTCCCCATGATTATCGGGGAGATTCGCCGCTTTTTGCGGGATTCCGCCTCGGTGCGGGTCAGCCGCTCGGTCAGGGATCTGGCCTATAAGTCGCTTAAAGCGCGGGACGAGCTGTCCGCCGCCCTCAACCGCGACCCCACCCCCGAGGAGATCGCCGCCCATCTCGGTGTCCCCCGCGGGCAGGTGGTATCCGCCATGGAGGCCATCATCGAGCCCATATCCCTCTACGAGCCTGTTTTCTCGGAAAACGGAGACTCCCTCTACGTCATCGACCAGCTCTCCGACACCTCCCGCGACTCCACCGACGAGTCGTGGCTGGAGAATATCGCCCTCCGCGAGGCGGTTAAGACCCTGACCCCCCGCGAGCAGAAGATCATCGCCCTGCGCTACTACAAGGACAAGACCCAGATGGAGATCGCCGCTGAGATCGGTATCTCCCAGGCGCAGGTGTCCAGAGTGGAGAAGGCGGCGCTGGAAAAGCTGCGGAAGCAGCTGTAAGATACGAGTTACAAGATACAAGATACAAGATAGATACTTTCGGCCGACCTTCGTTTTTTATCTTGTATCTTGTATCTGCCGAGCTCTGCTCGGTGTATCTTGTATCTCTTAATCGACCCCATATTGAAGTTACATAAAGTAAGGAACTCTCCTCATGAAATCACTCCTCTCATGGCTCCGCCGTGAATACACCGACACCAAGCTCCTCCTGCGCTCCATCCCCGCTACAGTGGTGACTCTTTTCGTGGTCTCGGTCATCTGCATGAACCTGCTGGCCAACAAGACCCTCCTCCGTCTCCCGTGGATCGCGCTGGACGGCGGCATCCTCATCTCGTGGCTGTCCTTTATGTGCATGGATGTCATCACCAAGCACTTCGGCCCCGGCGCATCCAACCGCGTCTCGGTGCTGGCTTGCGGGATCAACCTGCTCACCTGCGTTATCTTCTTCATCGCCGCCGCCATCCCCTCGAACGCGGGGGATTACACCGCCTTCGACGGCATCTTCGGCGGTACGTGGTTCATCCTGCTGGGCAGTACCGTGGCCTTTCTCGCCTCGGCTCTGCTGAACAACACCCTCAACTGGCTCATCGGGAAAGCCTTCCGCGGAAACCCCGACGGCAAATTCGCCTACGCCATGCGCGCCTACGTCTCCACCTTCATCGGTCAGTTCTTTGACAATTTCCTGTTCTCCATCATTGTCTTTACGGTCTTCGCCCCCATCTTCTGGGACGGCTTTTACTGGACGGTACTCCAGTGCGCCATGTGCGCCCTCACGGGAGCCGTGGCGGAGCTTGTCATGGAGATGCTCTTCTCCCCCATCGGCTACCGCATGACCCAAAAGTGGAAGCAGCAAAACGTCGGCCGCGCATATCTGGAGCATATAGAAAGGAGCCGCCCATGAAGGTTCTCATAACGGGCACAACACAGGGCATCGGTCGCGCCATCGCGGTGAAGTTTCTCGACGAAGGTCACACCGTCATCGGCATCGACCGCAAGGAGGGAAGCATCGACCACCCTGCCTACACCCACTATACCCGCGACATCCGCGACTACGAAGATCTCCCCCCCCTCGACGGCATCGAGATCCTCATCAACAACGCGGGCACCCAGAACGAAGCGGATCTCGACATCAATCTCCGGGCCGTCATCACCCTGACGGAACAGTACGCCATGCAGCCCGCCATCAAAGCCGTGCTGCACATCGGCTCCGCCAGCGCCCACACCGGCTCGGAATTTCCCGAATACTGCGCCAGCAAGGGGGGCCTTCTGGCCTATACCAAGAACGCCGCCCTGCGCCTTGCCAAATACGGGGCCACCTGCAACAGTCTGGACCCCGGCGGCGTGCTGACGCCCCTGAACGAGCCGGTCATCAGCGACCCGGAGCTCTGGGCGCAGAT
>JAZNUO010000253.1:0-2897 GCA_045592305.1 Eubacteriales bacterium
CCCGAGGCGTCCCCGCGTCGGGGAGCAGCCCAATGGCGGGGATCAGGGGTGCTGACGAGGAAGCCCAGAAGCAGGGGGTAGAACAGAAGGAGCATCCCGTCGATCAGCCCCGACTTCATGAACAGCACGTATAGAGTCAGAAGCCCCATCATAAAGGCGGGCAGAACAAACGCGCCCTTTTTGCCCTTCTTGTACAAAGTTCTTTCAATTATGTATTCCACGATGGCCAGAGCCAGACCGATCCACGCGGCTACCAGCCAGTAGAGCATCTGATGGCTGACTACCATACGGCGGATCATCAGAAAAGCTGTGACCGCCACAGACAGAGCGGCGACACCGACGTAGGTCCACAGGGTCTTGTTGTAGAGCCTGCGGAGGGCAGCAGTCTGATTGTCAGAATACACGGTCACACCATCCTTTCAAAATCAAATGCCGAATCAAACTCCTCCGCCGTCAGATACCCCAGCCCCACGCAGGCCTCCTTCAGGGTGATCCCCTCGGCATGGGCCAGCTTGGCCACCCGCGCGGCGTTCTCGTAGCCGATGTGGGGGTTCAGCGCGGTGACGGTCATCAGCGAGCGATTCAGATTCTCTGCCATCTTCTCGCGGTTGGCGGTAAGTCCCGAAAGACAGCGAACATTGAAGGAATCCATAGCGTCGGTCAGAAGCTTTACCGACTGCAAAAAATTGTGGATCAGCACGGGCATGAATACGTTGAGCTGGAAATTCCCCTGAGAGGCCGCCATGCCCACCGCCACGTCATTGGCTATGACCTGTACCGCCACCATGGTGACGGCCTCGCACTGGGTGGGGTTGACCTTCCCGGGCATGATGGAGGAGCCGGGCTCGTTCTCGGGAATAAAGACCTCCGAAAGCCCGCACCGAGGTCCCGAGGCCAGCCACCGCACGTCGTTGGCAATCTTCATGAGATTCGCCGCCAGAGCCTTCAATGCCCCGTGGGCAAAGACCAGCTCGTCCTTGGATGTGAGGGCGTGGAACTTGTTCTCGTCGGCGTAGAAGGTCTCTCCCGTCAGCCCCGACAGAATTCCCGCCACGGTCACGTCAAAGCCCTTGGGAGCGTTGATGCCCGTCCCCACGGCGGTGCCGCCGATGGCCAGAGAGCGCAAGCCGTTCGCCGCCGCCTCCAGTTGGTTGCGGTTCACCGCCAGCATCCCCCGCCAGCCCGAAATTTCCTGAGAAAAGCGGATGGGGGTCGCGTCCTGGAGATGGGTGCGCCCGCTCTTGATGATGCCCTGATTCTCCCGCTCCAGCCGCTCCATGGTGTCGATGAGCCGCCCAAGGGCGGGGATCAGCTCGCGGCGGATGGACAGAACCCCCGCGACGTGCATGGCGGTGGGGAAGGTGTCGTTGGAGGACTGGGACATATTCACATGGTCATTCGGATGACACAACCGGAAGTCCCGGTTGAGCCTGTCCGCCTGCTCGATCTCCTCGGCAGAGTCCAGCCCCGCCGCGATCACGTTGGCGCGGTTCGCCACCACCTCGTTGGCGTTCATGTTGGTTTGTGTCCCGCTCCCCGTCTGCCACACGGCGAGAGGGAAGTGACTGTCCAGCTTGCCCGCGATCACCTCGTCGCAGGCGCGGCAGATGACCGAGGCGCGTTCGGCGGTCATGCGGGTAGGGCAGAGAGTGGCATTAGCCTGCGCGGCGGCTTTTTTCAGGTAGCCGAAGGCGCGGATGATGGCCACGGGCATCTTTTCCTCGCCAATAGGGAAGTTTTCCAGACTCCGCTGGGTCTGGGCGCCCCAGTAGCGGTCGGAGGGGACGAGTACCTCGCCCATGGAGTCGTGTTCGGTGCGGTAGTTCATGTGTGGATTCCTCTTTGTGGTTATATTGCGAAGTGTTCAGGAGGCCGTATCCTCACTGTCGCGGTGGAGGGGATAGCCCCAAGGATCAAAGTTCTTTTTGAGGGCTCTTTCGGTGGCGATGACCGAGCCGATGATGACCGTGATCGGGAGCGCGAGCAACGCCGCGCCTACCCAGCCGACGGTATCTGTATCCTGACCAATCACGCAGAGCATGGCAATCAGAACGGTAGGAAGCATGACAAGCCCACTATATAGCCAGATCCTCCCGCAGTAGGCATGGGCAAAGACCCATGTTTTTTTGCTGAGCATGGAGCGGCGAGTACGGTATCCGACAAACATATTGATGTCGCGCGGGGAGGTTTTGCGAAAAATGGCACCTATGACCATCAGGGTGGCGGGCAACAGAAGTGCAATTACAAGCATATAGAACCAAAATACCATGTCCATTCATTCCTTTCTTTGTTATCAAGCTGACTGGGAGAGGGTGGAACTCAATTTGAATAACCTTAGCCCCACAGCACGATTTTTTTCCGCGCTATGAACTCAAAGTTTATCGTACTTGCCCATCCCCATCCACCAGATACTTGTCCGTGGTCAGCGCGTATAGCCCCATAGGTCCTCTGGCGTGGAGCTTCTGGGTGGAGATGCCGATCTCCGCGCCAAACCCGAACTCCCCGCCGTCGGTGAAGCGGGTGGAGGCGTTCACGTACACAGCGGCGGCGTCGATCTCGTTACGGAAGCGGTTGGCGGCGGCCATGCTCTCGGTGATGATGGCCTCGCTGTGCCCCGTGGTGTAGCGGGTGATGTGGGAAATGGCCTCGTCCAGAGACTCCACCACACGAACCGACAGGATGTAATCGTTGTACTCGGTGTCCCAATCCTCCTCAGAGGCGGGGACAGCGCAGGGCAGGATGGCGCAGGTCGCCTCGTCCCCGCGGAACTCCACCTTGTAGTCAGCCATGGCCTCGGCCATACGGGGCAGAACCTCACCCGCCACCGCCTTGTGGACCAGCAGGGTCTCGATGGCGTTGCACACCGAGGGACGGGAGCACTTGGCGTTCACCGCCAC
>JAZNUO010000254.1:0-2693 GCA_045592305.1 Eubacteriales bacterium
GTAAGCTCCAGGTGGAGCTGGCTCAGCTCCAGTATACCGCCCCCCGCCTGACGGGTCACGGCACCGAAATGTCCCGACTGGGCGGCGGTATCGGCACGAGAGGCCCCGGTGTGTCCAAGCTGGAGAGCGACCGCCGTCACATGAAGCGCCGCATCGACGCTCTGAAGGCCGAGCTGGAGGTGGTGGAGAAGAACCGCCGCACCATGCGGGCCTCCCGCGACCGCTCGGGGCTTCCCCGCGTGGCCATCGTGGGCTACACCAACGCGGGTAAGTCCACCCTCCTCAACGCCCTCACGGGGGCGGGTATCCTCGCCGAGGACAAGCTCTTCGCCACTCTCGACCCCACCACCAGAAAGTTCACCCTCCCCGGGGGCGAGACCATCCTGCTCACCGACACCGTCGGCTTCATCCGTAAGCTCCCCCACCATCTGGTCTCCGCCTTCCGCTCCACCCTGGAGGAAGCAGTCTACGCCGATATTGTCCTGCTTTTGCTGGATGCCTCCGACCCCGAGTCCGCGGGGCAGCTTGAAGTCACCGAGCAGCTTCTGGAGGACCTCGGCGCAGGCGGGAAGCCTACCCTCTACGTCTTCAATAAGTGCGACAGGGAGTCCTGCGACACCGTCAGCCTCATGGGCGTGGTGGCGAAAAAGGGTCTGTCCTTCGACCGCGACACCGCCCAAAGCCGCCCCGACACCGCCCGCGCCGCCGTCTGTATCTCGGCTCTCACGGGTCAGGGGCTGGATCAACTGGCGCTCACCCTGCAGGACATGGTGCGCATCGGCAAGCGCCGCGTGACCTTTGTCATCCCCAACGCCGAGCAGGGGGCTCTGTCCCGCCTCTACTCCGAGCAGGCCGCCGTGGAGTCGGTGGACTACGGCTACGATGCCGTCACCGTGGTGGCCACCGTGGACGATCGGGTGTATGGGATGATGAGAAAATACGATCCCAATGCCAAGGCCGTACGCCGTGAAGGCGAGGAAGAGGAGATTTGGTAAAATAAAATTGCCTTTTGCCACAGGCAAAAGGCTTCCGCTCATTGCGCCGTCAGGCGCACATCATTTGCGGAGCTTGCTCCGCAACATCATTGCCTCGCAGAGGCACATCATTTGCCGCATCGCGGCAACATCATTTCACCGGAGGTGAACATCCCCCCATGGAACTCTGGGACCTGCTCGACAAAGACCGCAACCCCCTCGGCATCACCCATCCCCGCGGGCGGCAGTACCCCATGCCCCCCCATACCTACCACACCGTGGTCTCGGTCTTTACGGTGGACGCTCAAAACCGCCTCCTCCTGACCCTCCGCGCCCCCACCAAGGGGATGTATCCCAATTATTGGGAGTTCACGGGCGGCTCGGGCGTGGCGGGGGAGGACAGCTTGACCTCCGCCCACCGAGAGCTTGTGGAGGAGACGGGCATCGACTGCCCCCTCGAAAAGCTCATCTTCCTCGGCACCCTCCGCGAGCCCTCGGCCTTCATGGACTGCTACCTCTGCCGCCTCGACGGGGCAGGGGAGGACACCCCCATCACTCTGCAAGAAGGGGAGACCGTGGACTACAGATGGGTCACATTCTGTGAGTTCGAGACCATGATCCACAAGGGCTTGATCCCTCCGCCCTGCGCCATGCGCTACGGCTTCGTCAAGCAGAGACTCACCGAGATCATCGGGGATGATGCCTGGCTGCAGCCCGACGCGGAGGAGGTCTCCACACCGGAAAACAGGTAACGCTTTCGTGTTACCCTCTCACCCGCCCGAGGCGGGAGCTCTCCCATAGGGAGAGCCTTTGGGCGGAGCGGAACCCCAAAGCCTCCCCTTATGGGGGGAGGTGTCGCGCCCGTAAGGGCGTGACGGAGAGGGTTTTAAGAAGGGGATGCCCGCCCTGTGTCGGTTCATTTGTTTATGTAATTTCTCAAGGAGATAGCCCATGAGTCAAGATAACATCATCCCCGCCCCCGTCCTCTACACCACCCTGGAGGGCGTGGGCAAGGACGAATTTGAGGAAAAGCGCTCGGTGTTCATCGGTCACGCCGCCCACGTGGAAAGCGAGGAGGAGGCCATGGCCTTCATCAAGCAGAAGCAAAAGGCTTACGCCGACGCCACCCACAACGTCTGGGCCTATCGCATCAGCGGCGGCACCTCCACCGAGCAGGCCGCCCGCTATTCCGATGACGGCGAGCCCCAAGGCTCCTCGGGTCTGCCTACGCTGGAGGCCATCCGCAAGAAGGGGGTCTTTGACTGCGTGGTGGTCACCACCCGCTACTTCGGCGGCACTCTTCTGGGCGTGGGCGGTCTCATCCGCGCCTACTCCCACGCGGCGAGCATCGCCATGGAGGCGGCCAACATCATCACCTACGAGAAATTCACCGAGTTCATGCTGGAGACCACCTACTCCGACTACCAGCTCATTTTGCAGGAGCTGCCCAAATACGGGGTGCTGACCGACGACAGCGAGTTTTCGGATCGGGTGACCTTGACTTTGGCGGTCAAGTGTACCCAATACGAGGATCTCTGCACCCGTCTGGGGGAGGTCACCGCGGGGCGGTGCTTCCTTATGGAGACGGGGGAGCGGTTTGATTATCGGTGATCTGCCCACATAATAAGGAAAAGAACCCAACCGAAAACGGAAGGGTTCTTTTGCTTTTTGCCTTGACGGAACATTCGTGGGTCACGCGTTCTTTTTGCGCAACCACCG
>JAZNUO010000255.1:0-3209 GCA_045592305.1 Eubacteriales bacterium
GGGATCGTGCACGGCGAACTGGAGGTTGGAGATGGTGTGACCGTTACCCTCGAAGGTCACGTCGAAGAGAGCTTCACCGCTCAGGGGGGTCCACTCGTAGCCGGTCATGTCAATGTCGGCGGTGAATTCCACGGTCATGCCGTCAAAATACTCCATATCCACGTTGACAGCCTGATTGAAGGCCATGAGATCCTCGGCGGTCTGAATGACCACGGGAGCCGCGGGCTCCTCGGTCTCATCCTCGCTCTCGGCGGGGTCGGTCTCGGGATCGGTTTCGGGAGTCTCGGGAGCGGCGGAGGGCTCCTCGGTGGGCTTCTCGGTACCCTGAACGGTGGTGGTGGCGGAGCCTGCGGTTGTTTCCTCGGTGGTCCCGGGGTTCTTGTCACAGGAGGCCAGAGCGGCAACGCAGGACAGGCAGAGAACCAGACACAGGAAAAGCGCGGTTAGTTTCTTCATAGCGTAGAACCTTCCTTTCGGATGAAATAATGATATATATACTATTGTAGCTTATTTCCTGCAATTTGTCAAGAGGGAGGCGGAGAAATTCACAATTCCCCCCGACAAAATTTGCGGTAACGATTCGGTCGGCATTTAAAATTGGGGTTTATCGAAGAGATACAAGATACGGAGATACAAGATAGAAAACGCGTGTCTCTGTATGGCTTTCGCATCTTGTATCTCGTAACTTGTATCTTTGTATCTCCCCGATAAACCCCAATTTGGAGGTCGAACGCCGCTTTGCTAAGGGGAGGGAAAAATCCAAATCGTCCTTTTGTACGAAAAAGTTTCGTGCAATTTGTGCAGACCGACGGCACGGCGTGAAACCCCGTGTGAAAAGCGTGAAAATGGCATGAATTTTGTGGGGTTTTTCCTTTTTTCGGTTGACAAATCGGGGAAAGCATGGTATAATGGATAATGAGGAATGGTCGTTTGGATGAAAACGATCTCCCGTGAGCCGTCCCGCGTTTTATTATGAACAAAACCGTCCGACTCTGTTCATAATTATAGTGTCTGATAATGCCACCGTAACCGCGTTCAAGGGGGACTCGGTCTGCGTGCGAGACTGCCACAAAAAATTTGTTTGGAGGAAATTAACTATGAAGAAGATCTTCGCAATCGTTATCACCGTTGCAATGATCCTTTCTATGGGCGCTATGCTGGTCAACGCAGAGCTGCCCTACCTGCCTGCCGGCCATAACTTCCAGTCCGGTGGCTACAGCGATGAGGACGAGCCCTTCGAGCCCGCCGGTGACTTCGACATTACGTGGGATCCCGAGGCTTCCTCGAAGCTCGACCTGTCCGACGGCAATATGGATGATTGGGCTGCGAACTACGAGAATATGGTTCAGATCGATGCTTCTAACATGATCTATTGGCGCAAGGATGCAACCGGTGTTCCCGCCGGCTGGAACATCAGCACCTATTTTGTTGCTGACTCTGATTATCTTTACATCGGTTTCTACGTGACCGACCCTGTCTTTGCTTATGGTGGTTCGTCCGGCTACACCGGTGATGCTTTCCAGGTTTGCATCGATTTCGGCGGTCGTCTGGGCGATATGCTGAGAAATGATCCCGAGAATCTGGATAATCCCAAGAACGTTTTCTACTCCTTCTCTTGCGTTTCTGACGGTGCGCCCCTGATCATCAACCGCCAGGAGTGCGGTGAGGCGTCCGGCAAGTGGACTCCCCTGAGCGAGGCCAACGGAGATGGCGTGAAGGGTTCCGCATCCAAGACCAACACCGGCTGGTGTGCAGAATTCGCTCTGTCCTGGGAGCAGATGTACGATGACTACACCTGGAAGGCATGGGAGGATCCCACCATCTATGTCGGTGGTGACGAGAACCGTCCTCTGAAGATCGGATGCTGCCTGTACTACCTGGATCGCACCGTGTCCGGTGGCGATATTCACTGGGCTGCCGGCTCTACCAATGGTATCACCGACGACAATGGCAGACCCCAGATTTCCTGGACTGCTTACGATAACGGTCTGAACCTGTCCCTGACCTACGAGGAGGGCATGGTTATTAACTGTAGAGGTATTGAGGCTCTGGACTTGACAGCCACTATCCCCGAGGATACTGAGGCTCCCGAGACCGATCCCGAGACCGCTGCTCCCGAGACCGTTCCCGAGACCGCTCCCGAGACCGTTCCCGAGACCGATGCTGAGACCAAGGCCGAGACCAAGGCTCCCGAGACCGAGCCCGTCGACGGTTGCGGTAGCATTATTGGCTTTAGCGCAGTTGCCATTCTGGCTGCTGCCGCTGCCGCTGTCGCTCTGAAGAAGGACTAAGTCCGAATCAGACCGACCGAACAGAACATACTCCCACCCCACCTGCCCCTTGCAGGTGGGGTTTTTCTCTGAAATGCTCTTTTCCTTGAAAAGCTCGAAAGTAACGATTCAGTCAATATTTCAAATTGGGGTTTATCGGGCAGGGGCGAGGAAACCGCCAGAGGGAAACTTCTTGAAAGAAGTTTCCCTCTGGACACCCTTCAAGAACTTTCAAAAAAGCATTATTTATCAATGATTTATTGAAAGTTTTGAAGATTCCAAAGGGACTTTTCCAAAAGTCCCTTTGGCGGGGTGCAGGGGCAGAGCCCCGCACCGACAAACCCAAATTTGAAGTATCTGCTGAACAGTTACAATCGGAGAATGGTGTGGTTGTGGTTATGCAGAAACAAAGGGGATGCGTGTAGGGACCGGCGTCCCCGACGGTCCGCCACCGACCCACCGAAGCTCGTTTTCGGGTCTATGTGATTCACGGACCGTCGAGGACACCGGTCCCTACGGTTTCATTCTTTACAAGTCTCGATTATTCACTCACCAGCATCCCCGCCCCTTCGGCAGGCAGGCAAAAGCTCTCCCCACCCTCCACCGTCCCCACAGGAGTCAGATCGTGGCTCCCGTCCAGAAGCAGCAGCGTCCACTCACCGTCGGGAGCAGTCAACTCGGTCTCGCCGCCGAGGTTGAAAAGGAGAACCGCCCGCTCGGTAGCGTCCTCATTCCCCGCGGCCAGGGCGTAGACGGTATCGGTGAGCCGCCCGCAGGGGTCGGTGTTCCCGACGGGGTACCGGTAGCCCAGCCCGTAGAGCTGACCGAAGCCGAGAAAGGCATAGTAGGCCTTGAAGGGGGTGCGGGTGAGAGGATCGAACATACCGCCGTAGGGGGACTCGATACTGCCGTCGTAGTACATGAGCAGATCCACCGAGG
>JAZNUO010000256.1:0-2827 GCA_045592305.1 Eubacteriales bacterium
CTGCCCGACGGTACTTCCCTGCCCCCTCGCTTCGCCCTTCAGCATCCGCGGGACTACTTGGATAGCATGAAAACGGCCATCGGGGAGGCTCTGGCGGCGGCGTATACGGCCGAGGGGGTCACCCCCGATCAGATCGCCGCGTTGGGGGTGGATTTCACCGCCTGCACCATGCTGCCCGTGGATGAGGCGGGGGTGCCTTTGTGCTTTGATCCCGCCTTTTGCGGTGAGCCGCACGCCTACGTCAAGCTCTGGAAGCACCACGGTGCCACCGAGGAGGCCGCCGAGATCACGGCTCTGGCCGCCGCGCGGGGGGAGGAGTGGCTGTCGGCCTACGGCGGTACGGTCTCCTGCGAGTGGATGCTACCCAAGGTCCTGGAGACTCTGCGCAAGGCTCCCGCCGTGTTCAAGGCGGCTCACCGCTTTATGGAGGCCGCTGATTGGCTCTCTTTGCTTCTGACGGGGCGGGAGAGCCACGCCGCCGCCTTTGCGGGGTACAAGGGGCTTTGGTACGAGGGGGCCTATCCCTCGGAGGAATTCCTGACCGCCCTGGATCCCGGGCTGGGCGGGCTGGTGGGGAGCAGGATCGCTCCCGCCGTGGATCCCGTGGGGGAGGTTGCGGGCAGGCTGACCAAGTACGGTGCGGCACTGACGGGGCTTCCCGTAGGCACGCCCGTAGCCCTGCCCATGATCGACGCCCACGCCGCCCTCCCCGCCACGGGCATGACCCGCTCGGGGGATCTGACCCTCATTCTGGGTACTTCCACCTGCCATATTCTGAACTCCGACCGTCTGCGGAAGATCCAAGGGGTCTGCGGCTACGTCAAGGACGGCGTGATCCCCTCTCTGTACACCTACGAGGCGGGACAGGCCGCCGTGGGGGACTCTTTTGACTGGTTCGTGAAGAACTGCGTGCCCGCAGGCTACACCGTGGCGGCCCAAGCGGCGGGGCTGGGGATCCACGCCTACCTGCGCTCCTTGGCCGAGAAGAAGGCTCCCGGGGAGAGCGGGGTCATGGCTCTGGACTGGTGGAACGGCAACCGCAGTATCCTCATGGATCAGACCCTGACGGGGACCATCGTGGGGTTGACCCTGGCCACCAAGCCCGAGGACATCTACCGCGCGCTGATCGAGGCCACGGCCTTCGGTACGCGGGTCATTGTGGAGCAGTACGAAAAGGGCGGGCTTTTCGTCGGGCGTATCATGGCGGCGGGGGGCATTGCCCGCAAGGATCCCATGATGATGCGGATATACGCCGACGTACTGAACCGACCCATCGAGGTTTCCGAGGCCACCCAGACGGGGGCGTTGGGGTCGGCCATCTATGCCGCTGTGGCGGGTGGGGTGTACACTTCCGTGACCGAGGCGGCGGACCGTATGGCGGCGGAGGTGGAGAGAGTGTATGAGCCTGATCCCATAGCGGTCGAGGTATATGAGGAGATGTTTGGGAAGTATAAGGAGTTGTACGAGTATTTTGGGAAGAGGTAGGGGGTTGTGGGAAATTGGGGTTTATCGGGGAGTTTGAGAATGCAAAATGCAAAATGCAAAATGCAAAATGCAAAATTGATGTAGCCTTTTGCTGACGCAAAAGCCTATTTTGTGGTAAGGATTTGTGATTCTACATCCCAAAAGTTGTTGTCCCCTATAGGAAATATTTTTCTCAAGAGATGCCGCATCGTCCCACCGTCCCTTGATTTTGCATTTTGCATTTTGCATTTCGGGCTCCGCCCGATAAACCCAAATTTGAAGAACATAATATCAATAAAATAACGGCTATCCCCCAAAACGAGGGACAGCCGTTTTTTGGTGTATATCGCTTACTTAATGAGCCCCGTGAGCTTGCACAGCTCCATGATGACCGAGGGAGCCAGAATGAGGCCCGCGGCCATGAGGTAGAGCTCACCCGTCAGGTAGACCAGACCGAAGGCGGTCATGACACCGGGGGTGAAGAGGATGAGGGCTACCAGCACAAGAGAGGCCAGAGCCGCCCAGTTGAGGGTGCGGTTGCCGAAGGCGCCGATCTTGAAGAGGGACTTATCCGAGCGCATATGGAAGGCGTGGAGGACCTGGGACAGAGCCAGCACCATGAAGGCCATGGTCTGCCCATGGGTGACGGAACCGCCGATGGTCTTGCCCAGATAGAAGGCTACCAGAGACAGGGCGGCAAACATAGCGCCCATGAGCACCACGCGGACACCCAGACCGTTCGCGAAGAGACCCTCGTTCTTGGGCTTGGGCTTTCTGTCCATCACGTCGGCTTCCACGGGCTCCATACCCAAGGCAATAGCGGGGAGGGAGTCGGTGACGAGATTGATCCAGAGGAGCTGCATGGAGAGCAGGGGGGTCTCGTGCCAGAAGAGCATAGCGAGGAATACGGTAATGACCTCGCCGATGTTGGTGCCCAACAGGAAGCCCACCACCTTCTTGATGTTGGCGTAGATGCCGCGACCCTCTCTTACGGCATCCACAATGGTAGCGAAGTTATCGTCGGTCAGGGTCATGTCGGCGGCACCCTTGGCCACGTCGGTACCCGTGATGCCCATGGCGCAACCGATGTCGGCGGCCTTGAGGGCGGGGGCATCGTTGACACCGTCACCCGTCATGGAGACCACCTGACCCTTGCGCTGCCAGGCCTTGACGATGCGGATCTTGTTCTCGGGGGAGACGCGGGCGTAGACCGAGATCTTCCCCACGTTCGCGTCCAGCTCGGAGTCGTTCATAGCGTCGAGCTGTGCGCCGGTAATAGCCATGTCACCTTCCGTGAGAATTCCCAGCTCGCGAGCGATGGCGGAGGCGGTGACTACGTGGTCGCCCGTAATCATGACGGGCT
>JAZNUO010000257.1:0-5035 GCA_045592305.1 Eubacteriales bacterium
TCAGGCCATTTGCCCACCGGCAAATGGGCACGCAGATCAGGGGAAAGGATCCGTAAGGAAAGTACCGTGGGTACTTTCCTTGCGTGGCGCTCTTTTGGTACTTTTCTCTCGACAGGGAGAGAAAAGTACATAGAGTCTATCACGCTGATAAACCGCAATTTACAGTTCTACCCTCTCAAATATTCCCTCACCCTGACTCCGCCCCGCTCCAATACCGTTTGCACGTTGGCACTCTGGGTGCAGGGATAATCCACTCCGTAAGCGCACCCGCCCGTGCTCCTCGCCGAGCTGACCTTGACGACGGATACCCGAATGGCTGCCTCGGACAGGAGGGATTGGGCCTTCATGGCCTGAGTCATGGAGCCTATGACCGCGGTGCAGACACCCCCGGGGAGGGAGGAGCTCTGCCCCCGCGAGGGCTCTGCGGGATAGGCGTTTCGGTTGCCCCTTCTCATGGTATCACCTCCTCACAGGCAGAATATGCGGACGGCTGTCGGAAGGTGTCAGATTTGGACTGCGCAAAGAAAATCCCCTGAAATATCCAAAGAAAATCCCCAAAACCTATTGCAAAAAAAAAATAAATGTGGTATCATAATGGTGTATGCAAGGACAGGCCTTGCAGGAAATTCCGTATTTTTTATGGAGGAACATAAACATGAATCAGAACGAGCGTTATCTCTCCGCTAAGGAAATGTACGCAAAGATCGGTGTTGACACCGAGGCGGCACTTTCCAAGCTCCAGAACATCCGCATTTCCATGCACTGCTGGCAGGCCGACGATGTCCACGGCTTTGAGGGCATGGGTGCTCTGACCGGCGGTATCCAGACCACCGGCAACTACCCCGGCATCGCCCGTAACCCCGAGGAGGTTTTTGCTGATCTGGACAAGGCTCTCTCCTTGATCCCCGGTACCCACAAGATCAACGTCCACGCCAACTACGCCATCGGCGAGCCCGGTGAGGTCATCGAGCGCGACAAGCTGGAGCCCCGCCACTTTGCCAAGTGGGTGGAGCTGGCCAAGAAGCACGGCTGCGGTCTGGACTTCAACCCCACCATCTTCTCTCACCCCATGGCCGCTGACGGCATGACCCTGTCCCACCCCAACAAGGAGGTTCGTGACTACTGGGTCCGCCACGTCATCGCCTGTATCCGCATCTCCGAGTATTTTGCTGACGAGACCGGCTACCCCTGCGTCATGAACATCTGGACCGGCGACGGCACCAAGGACATCCCCGCCGACCGTATGGGCCCCCGCGCTCGCTACGCTGACTCCATCGACCGCGCTCTGGCCTGCGGCTACGATAAGTCCAAGGTCTACGTCACCGTCGAGTCCAAGGTCTTCGGTATCGGCGTTGAGGCCTACACCGTGGGCTCCGGCGAGTTCTCCCTGTGCTACGCCATCTCCCGCGGCATCACGCCTCTGATGGACAACGGTCACTACCATCCCACCGAGGTGGTCTCCGACAAGATCCCCGCTCTCCTTTGCTTCTCCGACAAGATCGCTCTCCACATCACCCGCCCCATCCGTTGGGACTCCGACCACGTGGTCGCCTTCGACGATGAGACCCGCGAGATGATGAAGGAGGTCGTCCGTTGCGACGCTCTGGATCGCGTGTTCCTGTCCACTGACTATTTCGATGCCTCCATCAACCGCGTTTCGGCTCTCATCATCGGTATGCGCAACGTCCAGAAGGCTCTGCTCAACGCTCTCTTGACTCCCAACGAGGATCTGAAGGCTCTGCAGGATGCGGGCAACTTCTCCAAGCTCTTTGCGCTTCAGGAGGAGTACAAGCTCATGCCCCTGGGTGACGTCTGGGCTGAGTTCTGTGTCCGCAACGGCGTTTGCCCCTGCAATAACTGGTATTCCGAGATCGAGAAGTACGAGGCAGAGGTTCTCTCCAAGAGAGTCTGAGCCGTACAGGTCGGTATATTGTGCTTGTTTTCAATTTTGATAAAAGACCACAGTTTTTGTAAAAACGTTTTGTTTCGGCACAAGACACCGGTTTCAAGTGCTTTTACGGGTATTCTTGAAGTGCTTTTTTGAAAATCCCTTTTTTGCTTTCAGCGCCGCAAATTTTGAGGGCTGACGATTGATTTTCGTCAGCCCTTTTGTTGTGTGTGATGCTCATCGACAAACCGGAATTGGTTATTCCTCTCCTATCCGTTCAAACAGACGTGCATCAGAATACCGATGAGTATGCAAGCAACAAGCGCTATCACAGCGCTGCCGATAACCAAAAGGATCTTCTGATATGGCCGCTTGCCAATTTCCCGTTGCTTCTGTATATCGTCTAACCGCTTTCCCTCGGAAAATGCGATAATTTCTTTATACGTTTGTATGTCATTATCCTTTTTTACTCTTTCGATCTTACAAGCAAAAAACATGGCAACCGAAAAGATCATTCCCCAGGGAATGAATGCCCAAATACCAAGCCACATAAATAAGGGCACCGCCGATACAACCGTAGCAATCAGCAAAACGGTATAGATCACTCCGTATTGCTTCATTTTTTTCACTTCTTCTTCTTTGATTGCTTCCTTCATAACGTCAATATCTCCTTTCACTAATTGGTCAAGTGAGATACCGAACAGTGAACTGAGCAATAACAGGCTATGAATATCAGGGTAAGTTTTTCCGTTCTCCCAATTTGAAACGCTCTGCCGTGTCACATATATTTTTTCGGCAAGCTCTTCTTGGGAAAGCTTCATCTCTGTCCGATATTTTTTGATCTGCTCATTCAGCTCCATGCTACAACCTCCTTTTCGTCGTGAATTGCTCACCGACCTGCTATAAGTATAGTCGGTTTTCCTCCCTCTGTCTATCAAATGTCTTTTCCAATTACGCAAATCACCGTGTAAAAGGACTTTTACATACCGCAAACCTAAATTTTAAGCTTGCCGCGGCATCCCGCCGCGTTTTGCTTTTTCATGATTCACGAATGAGTGTGCTTTCTGAATTTCCGCACAAGCAGAATCAGCCCAAGGATCATGACGACGGGGAACAAGGTGGCAAAAAGCAAGCCCGTTTTCAAATTGCCGCCCACGGCATCGGCGATCCCTCCGACCATAGCGGGGCTTACCGTCGCGCCCAAATCTCCCGCCAACGCCAGAAAAGCGAACATGGCGGTTCCCCCCTTCGGGCACTTTTGGGAGGAAATGCTGATGGTTCCGGGCCACATGATGCCAACCGACAGTCCGCAAAGGGCGCAGCCCACAAGACCGAGCATGGGGACGGGCGACAGGGATGCCAACAGGTAGCACACCACGCACAGCCCGCCGCAGCCCAGCATGACCTTGGTCAGATCAAGCTTTTCGCTGAACTTCCCATAGAACACGCGGGCAAGTCCCATGAGAACCGCGAACAGACAGGGACCTGCCAGATCGCCAATGATCTTGGAGACTCCCAGCGCGGATTCCGTAAAGGCGGAGGCCCATTGAGCCATGGTCGCCTCGGACGCGCCCGCGCAGATCATCAGTACGATCATCAGCCAGAACAGGGGCAGTCTCAACAGCTTACCGATCCGCATTCCCCCGCCGTCATCTACCAATAGCTCTATGGGACAGGAGAGGAAATTAAAGGTGTTCAGGAAGGGAACCACCGCCCATATCAGGGTCAGGATCTTCCAGCAGGACGTGCCGAACAGGGCGAAAAAGACGGTGGAGCCCAGAATCACGCCCACGGCGCCCCAGCAGTAAAACGAGTGCAGGAGACTCATCACCCCCGCTTTGTTCTCGAAGGGACAAGCCTCGACGATGGGACTGACCAGAACCTCGATCAGACCGCTTCCCACGGCGTACAGGATCACCGAGATCAGAATGCCCACAAAGGGGTTCGGCAGTATATCCGGCAGAAACGCCATAAGGACCAGTCCCGCGGCAGAGACCATCTGCGAGGCCACCACGCAGGTACGGTAGCCAATGACATCGGCAAATTTCGTGGCTACCAGGTCAACGAGCAACTGCGTCAAGTAAAACACCATGGGCACAAGGGCGATCATTTCCAGCGAAATTCCGTAGGTGTCCTTGAACGTCAGAAACAAAAGCGGCGCGAAATTCGCGGAGATCGCCTGCGTGATAAAGCCGAGATAGCAAGCGATCAGGGTTTTTTTGTAGTTCTTGTTTTTTGTCATACTGTCTCCCTCCCGAAACACCGGATTGGATGGGCTTATTATACCATATTTTCGTGAACTTTTCAACCGATTCGGCGTTTTTTGTTCGCGCAAACAAAAATTTTGAGGGCTGACGGTTGCCCCGCCAGCCCTTGCTCGGTACGCTTTATCTTGACAAATTGGAATGTAACTGTTCAGCCAACCTTAAAATTTGGGTTTATCGGGGAGGGGGTCTGCCCCCGCCCCCCCCCAAAGGGAGTTTTGGGAAAGGGCCCTTGGAATCTTCAAAACTTTCAATAAATCATTGATAAATAATGCTTTTTGAAAGTTCTTGAAGGGAGTCCAGAGGGAAACCCCGAGCGAAGCGAGGAGGCTTTCAAGAAGTTTCCCTTTGGCGTTCCCTCGCCCCTGCCCGACAAACCCCAATTTGAAAATTTCAACGAAAGGACTACATACCATGGAAAAGAAAACACTCGGCTCCTTTCTCTCCGCCCTCCGCCGGGCGCAGGGGCTGACCCAACAGGAGGTAGCCGACCGCCTCGCCGTATCCAATAAGGCCGTCAGCCGCTGGGAGCGGGACGAGGCCATGCCCGATATTCTATTGCTCCCCGCCATCGCCGATCTCTTTGGGGTGACGGTGGATGAGCTACTGAGAGGCGAGAGACTGCGGGAGGCCGCGCCCAGAGAGCCCGCACCCGCGATCGTCGATCCCACCGCGGAATCTTGCGACTCCGCCGAGGGGGGTTACGCCCATGAAACCCCCGTAAATGAGGAAGAAAACGCGCCGACACAACCCCGTCCTGCGGTTGATCCGCGGGCTCTGCGGGGGTTGCGGGGACTCATGAATCGGGCGTTATCCCGTTTCCGCACCCTCATGATCCTGTGTATCGCTCTGGCGGCGGCGGGTCTGTTCGTCATGATCGGGG
>JAZNUO010000258.1:0-1709 GCA_045592305.1 Eubacteriales bacterium
GAGGAGAAGCGCACAAACAGCATCGGCTACATCCAAAAGTCCCTTTGGGCCGCCGAGCTGTTGGGAAGTCGGAGGCCAAGCGGTCTTAGGAAGACAACTCCATGGAACAACTCCTTGGCTCACAGAACGACATGGCTACGATCCGACTTGAGGAGAAGCGCACAAACAGCATCGGCTACATCCAAAAGTCCCTTTGGGCCGCCGAGCTGTTGGGGGCGGATACCGTCGTCATCCACAGCGGCAGCGCGGGGAAGATCACACGCGAGGAGGCCATGCGGCTGTCCTGCGACACCCTCGCCCGACTCATGGAGACGGTAGGCGATACCCCCATCCGCCTGGGCATCGAGACCATGGGCAAGCGCAATCAGTTGGGTACGCTGGACGAGGTCATCGAGCAGTGCAAGGTGGACCCCCACTTCCATCCCGTGGTAGATTTCGGGCACCTCAACGCCCGCGGCGTGGGCGGTCAGTTCCCCGACCGCGACAGCTACCGCCGCGTGTTCCACACCATCGCCGACCGTCTGGGCGCGGAGTACGCCACCCATCTCCATTGCCACTTCTCCAAGATCGAGTTCACCGACGCGGGAGAAAAACGCCACGTCACCTTTGAGGATACCGTCTACGGCCCCGCATTCGAGCCCCTCATGGAGGCCATCATCGCGGACAACCTCTGCCCCCGCATCATCTGCGAGTCGGACGGGACCATGGCGGAGGACGCGCTGGCGATGAAGAAGTACTGGACGGAGCGCAGGGGCGAATAAGGTAAACAAAAAAGCGGCCTCCCCGCCGCCGTGAAAAATTCCGAAAAAGTATTGACAAACCAAGCAAAGTGTGGTATCATAAAGGCGTAGGAGCTACCGGCAACGGTCACTTCCTCGTATGATTAAGAAGATAACCGCACGATTTGGAAGGTTGGGCGGTTATCTTTTTTTATTGTAAATATCCATTATCAGACGGATCACAGCTATCAGAAGCGTGCAAAACAGGAAAAACAGTTCCCATGTCATGACCATGTATATCACCTCCCCCTTTGCGATGTTGGACAGGGCATCGGGAAAGGCAAAAAAGATTTCGACTTCCCCGAAATAGAGGAAGCGACCGCCGCCGTTCAGGCAACTCCTACGGGACACCTTTCGGTATCCGCTGGGTATTATACCACAATTCGCCCATATTGTCAACCACTTTCAACACACCCCACATCAACAGAACCATGAAACTCACCGACTTTAGGACTCTCACCCCCATCGACTACGGCTGGTCGGGTGACAAGAAATACCGCGCCGTCACCGCCGACGGCACCCCCTACTTCCTCCGCGTCACCTCCCGTGAGCGGGGGGACCGATTCGTGAAGCTCTTCGACCTCCAGAAGACCGTGGCCGCCACGGGGATCCCCATGTGTGAGCCTTTGTCCGTGGGGGAGTGTGACGAGGGGGTCTACGCCATCCACACGTGGATCAACGGCGTGGATGCCGAGGCCACCGTCCCCACCCTTCCCACCGAGGTGCAGTACCGTCTGGGTCGCGACGCGGGGGAATACCTGACCCGCATCCACTCCATCCCCGCTCCCCCCGATCAGCCCGATTGGGAAGCCCGCTTCAACGCCAAGATCGACCGCAAGATCCGAATGTACGCCGACTGCCCCATCCGGTTTGAGGGCGACCGTCACCTCCTGCGCTACATTGAGGAGAACCGCTATCTGCTCCGTGACC
>JAZNUO010000259.1:0-7324 GCA_045592305.1 Eubacteriales bacterium
TTCCTTTTCTGAAAATCAGTTCGAGCCAATATTCAGTTTCAGAACACTCTTTCAAAGAGATTTCAAGCTTGTTTATAAAATCCGCTTTGCTCTGTGCGTATTTCGCTTCGTGGATATTTGCGCCAATAGACGATGAAGAACGGACAATCTGATTTACATAAACAGAGCAGCCTTTGATTTCATCGCACAAGTCGGAGATTTGGATTGCAAATTCTATGGCGTCCTCTCGGAGTTGGTTTTTATTGTCGGTCATTTGCTAAAAGTCCTTTCTTTTTGTCGATATGTTCGCCCGTGGCGAACTCGATATCAATACCTTTGGTATGTCGATATGTTGCTTCGCAACTCGATATATGGTCGCGTTGCGACCATTCGATATATTTCTCGCTACGCTCGAAATTCGATATGTTGCCTACGGCAACGAGAGTCGACTGCGCCGCTGTTGTTACTTATCTCGCGTTGCCCGTTGGGCAACGCATATCGAGCGCGTAGCGCCATATCGAGTCGCAGACATATCGAGCGACGCGTCAGCGGCGCATATCGACGTCGAGTCGTCGTGTGAGACACACGACTGACTCGACGTGCCCCGTCCTCGGGAACAAATCCACCGGCTGTACCTCCCCGATCTCATACCCAAACTCGCGAAACACCGCGCAATCTCTCCCCAGCGTCTCGGGCTCACAGGAGATATACACCACCCGTCGGATACCCCGCGCCGCGATCTCGGAGATCAGCTCTCTGGTGGTACCCTTTCTCGGCGGGTCGATCACCACCAGATCGGGGGAAGGCGCGCCGTTTTCCTCGGCGGCAGACAAAAACCTGTGCGCGTCCGAAGCGTCCCCGCAGAAGAACCGCGCGCGGGTCTCGTCCAGCCCGTTCAGGCGGGCGTTGACCTTGGCGCACTCCACCGCCTCGGGGATGATCTCGATCCCCGTCACGTCAGCCACGCGGTCGGCCATGGAAAGCCCGATGCTCCCCGCGCCGCAGTAGAGGTCAAGGAGGTGTTCGGTGCCCGTCAGCCCCGCCATGTCGGCGGCGGTATCGTACAGCAGCTCGGCGGCATCGTGATTCACTTGGTAGAAGGACCCCGCCGACAAACGGAGCCGCTTGCCGCAGAGGATATCCTCCAGATAGTCCTTGCCCCACAGGGTCACGAATTTGTCGCCGAGCACCACGTTGGTGTTCTCGCGGTTGCTATTCAACAGAATCCCGCACAGTTTGGGGAACCGCCCCACCAGCTCATGCACCAGCCCCTCGGCGGCGGGCTTCGGGAGCCTTACATCGTTGATGACCAGCGTCAGAAGCGTTGACCCGTCGGCGGCGCACCGCAGATAGATGTGGCGCAGTGTGCCCTTGCCCGTTTCTTCATTATAAGCCGTCACTCGGTACTTGTCGCACAGCTTGCACACCGCCCGCACCAGCTCCCCGAAGAAATCGGGCTGGAGGGCGCAATCAAAGCAGGGAATCACCTTGTGGGTCTTGGCGGCGTAGAAGCCCGCCTCCATGCCGTTCTTGCCTTGGCGAACGGGATACATACCCTTGTTGCGGTAGCCGCGGGTGACGTGTTCCCCATCCCGCTTCACGGTCAGCACGGGACGGACGGTAACATCGGCAAGCCCCGCCTGACGGAAGGCCTTCTCCACGCGGGCGTGCTTGGAAGTGAGCTCGTCCTCGTACTTCAAGTGGCGGTACACGCAACCGCCGCAGGCCTCGGGGGCGGCGCAGAACTCCTCCTCCGCCCGCATAGGCGAGGGGGTCACGATCTCCAGAAGCTTGCCCACAAGGAAGGACTTGGTGCGCTTGATGATCTGAGCCTTCACCACGTCCCCCGTGACGGTGCCCTTGACGAACACCACAAGCCCCGCGTCGGGGGTTCCCTCGGGCATTCTGGCCACGCCGCAACCGAGGTTGTTCAGGTCATGGATGCTGACCGTCACCACCTCGGGCTTGTCCGAGCGGCGGTCGTTTCTCTGCTTAGACATAGAACTCCTTACCGTCCTCCAGACGCAGACAACCCAGCCGTCCCCCGCGACCCAGACCGCAGTCGATGAAGATGGTGCCGTTGCCGTAAAAGATGCGGTCGGCGCCGCCGTTGGACTCAGAGGTGGGGGTGTGACCCACGATAATGGTCTTGTCCTCGAAATACTTGGCGGTGGGGTCGAGGGACTCCGAGAAAAAGTCCTCGGGCTCCAGCCAGTCCAGCTCCACGTCGGGAGTGAAATCGTAAATACCCTGATGGATCAGGAGATAGTCGCGACCGTTCACCGTGACCTCCTCGTAGAGAGGCATATCCGACAGGTAGTCGATGACTCCCTCCTGCATATCCTTGTCCAGAGCGCGGTAGCCCGACAGGGTAGGCTCGCCCCCGTCCTGTACCCACGCGGTCATCTCCGAGACAAACTCCTTGTCGGGAGCCTGACCCTTTTGCATGGCGGCCTGCATCTTCTCGTAGCCCGCAAGCATCCTGACGGCGGTGAAATCGTGCTCGCCCGCGATGGGGTAGACGTTGAGGCGGTAGCTCATGTCCTCCACAAGCCCCATGGGATCGGGGCCGTAGTCAACGGTATCGCCCAGAACGTAGAGAACGTCTCTGTCGGCGTTGAACTTGATGGTGGAGAGAAGAGTCTTGTATTCTTCAAGGTGTCCGTGAAGGTTTGCGACGACGTAGGTCATATATGTTTCCTTTCTGCCCGCGCGGGCGGGGGATATTTATACTCCATTATATTATACTACAGAGAGGGGGCTTTGTCAAGAGATTTCGACCGTAAGGGACGGGATATGAGCCGAATCTGAACTCCAAATTCACCTCTTTTCACCGCGTTCCACGCTTCCTTTACCCCGCCCCCTTGACAATCTCCCCGAAAAGTGGTATGATATACTCTGGACTATTTTTCAGTCCATACCCCAAGCAAAGGAGTCCGTTGGGTTTCCCCAACAAGTGAAATATATGGTTATGTGCGCCAGATGCCACAAGCGCATCGCTGTGGTATTCATTACGAAAATGGAAAACGGACAGAGAACCTCGGAGGGTCTCTGTATGCGCTGTGCCAAGGAGGTAGGCCTGCCCGTCAACAATATGCTGGACGGCATCGCGGGCCAGATGGGCATCACCCCCGACCAGATCGCCTCCATGGAGGACAGCATGAACGAAATGATGGCCGCTCCCTCGGAGTCGGACGGCGTGGAGGACGGCGGTGCCCCCGCCATTGATATGCCCAGCCTCTTCGGGGAGGACGGGGAAGGTATGCCTCAGGGCATGGAGAATCTGGGCAAGAGCCTGGCCGCCATGTTCGGGGAGCTGAAAAAGAACGGCGAGAACCATCCTGCTCCCCAAGGTCAGAGCGGCGATCGCCAAAAGAGAAACGGCGGTCAGAACCGGAACCGAGGCAAGAGTGGTAAGGAGCTCAAATACCTCACCACCTATTGCCGCAACCTTACCGAGGCCGCCCGCAGAGGCAAGCTGGACCGCATCGTGGGTCGCGAGCGGGAGCTGGCGCGCGTCACCCAGATCCTCTGCCGTCGCCAGAAGAACAACCCCTGCCTCATCGGTGAACCCGGCGTGGGTAAGACCGCCATCGCTGAGGCTCTCGCCATCCGCGTGGCCAAGGGCGGCGTGCCCTACAAGCTGAAGAATAAGGAGATCTACCTCGTAGACCTCACCGCCCTGGTGGCGGGTACCCAGTTCCGCGGTCAGTTCGAGTCCCGTATTCTGGGGCTGCTGGGGGAGGTACAGTCCGAGGGCAATATCATCCTTGTCATTGATGAAGTCCACAACATCGTGGGCACGGGCGAGGCCGAGGGCTCGGTCAACGCCGCCAATATCTTAAAGCCCGCTCTCTCCCGCGGCGAGGTGCAGATCATCGGTGCCACGACCCTGACCGAGTACCGCAAGTACATCGAGAAGGACACCGCCCTGGAGCGCCGCTTCCAGCCTGTCATGGTGGAGGAGCCATCCATCGCCGAGTCGGTGGAGATGCTGGGGGGCATCAAGCACTACTACGAGGAGTACCACAACATCCAAATCCCCGACGGGGTGCTGGTCAAGGCTGTCACTATGTCCGAGCGGTACATTGCCGACCGTTACCTTCCCGATAAGGCCATCGACCTTCTGGACGAGGCCGCCGCCCACCTCTCCCTCTCCAGCGGCTCCCTCAATGAGACCTACGAGATCCGCGACCGCCTCCTGGAGATCAAGACCCGCCGCGAGGCGCTGGAGACCCAGGAGACCCCCGACGGGGACGAGCGTGCTATGCAGAGAAAATACGAGGAGCTTGCCTCCATCAAGGCCGAGGAGCTGAAGCTCTCCGCCAGACTCTCCGAGCTGAAGCCCGACTGCGAGAGCATCACCCTCACCGCCGCCGAGCTGGCCTCGGTCATTGAGGTCTGGACGGGCATCCCCGCCACCACCATCACCGAAAACGAATTCGAGCAGGTAGATAAGCTGGAAGCCCGCCTGAAGGAGCATATCGTGGGTCAGGACAAGGCTGTCAACGCCGTCGCCCGTGCCGTCAAGCGCAACAGAGCGGGGGTCTCCGCCAAGCGCAAGCCCGTGTCCTTCATCTTCGCGGGTCCCACGGGCGTGGGTAAGACCGAGCTGGTCAAGACTCTCGCAAACGATCTGTTCCACTCCCCCGAGACCCTCATCCGTATGGATATGTCGGAGTTCATGGAGAAGGAATCGGTCTCCCGCATCATCGGCTCTCCCCCCGGCTACGTGGGCTACGACGACGCGGGTCAGCTCACCGAGAAGATCCGCCGCAAGCCCTATTCGGTGGTGCTCTTCGACGAGATCGAGAAGGCGCACCCCGACGTGCTCAATATCCTGCTCCAGATCCTCGATGACGGCCGCCTCACCGACGCTCACGGCAAGACTGTCAACTTCGAGAACACCGTCATCGTCATGACCACCAACGCAGGCTCCGACCGCCAGACCGCCTCCATCGGCTTCGGCGGCTCCGAGGACATGGCTGAGGATGCCACCATGAAGGCCCTCTCCGCCTTCCTGCGCCCCGAGTTCATCAACCGCGTGGACGAGGTCATCACCTTCCGCGCCTTGGACCAGGAGGACTTCACCCGCATCGTCCGCATCATGCTGGGGGAGCTGACCGAGGCTCTGGCGGAAAAGTCTCTCACTCTGAAATACACCGATGCCGCCGCCGCCCTCATCGCCGAGAAATCCTTCTCCGCCAAGTACGGTGCCCGCAATATGCGCCGCTACATCCAGCGCAACGTGGAGGACGCTATCGCCGAGGCGGTCATCGCGGATTATACCCACAGTCTGTCCCGGATCCTTGTCCACGTCAAGGACGGGGAGCTGAAAGTCACTTGTATGTGACACCGCACAAGGAGGTATCATGTCCTCACCCCGACAAAACCGCGACCGAAAGGTTCGCCGCAAGATCAACCCCGCCACCTCCCCCACCGAGGAGCTTTTGTCCCACCTGGCCGTTGACCCCTCCTCGGGTTTGTCCCAAAAGGAAGCCGAGCGCAGACTCAACGCCTCCGCCGCCAAGCCCCTGTACCGTTCGCCGGTCCGTCCCTTCCACGTCTGCCTCAGGAAGGCGCTGCGGGAGCCTGCCCTGCTGCTCTTGCTGGCGGTAGCGCTCATCTCCCTGTTCTTTGACCGAGTCGCCCTCGGTCTTGTCTGCCTGCTTATGGCGGGAGGGAACGCCGCCCTGTGCGCCTTCTTTCTGTGGCGAACCGACCGCGTGGGGGCAGCCTTCGCCGCCTACGACGCGCCCCTGTGCCGCGTGCTCCGAGGTCGCCGCATTCACCGCGTGGGCGCGTCCGAGGTGGTGCGGGGGGACATCCTCATCTTTTACGCGGGGGACATGATCCCCGCCGATTGCCGCCTCCTTCGCTCCGAGGACTTCGCCGTTTCGGAGCGGGAGATCTCCACCGATCCCGACCGCCCTTTGGTGCGTCTCGAAAAAAATGCCGACGCCACCCCCGATTCCGCGGGGAATTTCCGCTTCTCCCCCCCCAATATGGTCTTTGCAGGCGGTGTCTGTGAGGCGGGCTTCGCCATCGCGGTGGCTATTGCCGTGGGGAGCGAGACCCACCTCGGCGGTCTTACGGGAGGGCTGGATTCTCCCCACGGCGGAAAGCTCCCCCCCCTGTTCAAAAAGGCCTCCCGCTACCTGTCTCTCTACAATCTGGGGCTTCTCTGCCTCGTGCTCCCCGTGGCCGCCGTGGGGATATTCACCCTTGGCTCCCGCTATGAGCTCTTGGATATTTTCCTCTCGTCCCTCGCGCCGGCCGTCCTGACCCTCACCGAGCATATCCTCGCGAAGGGACTCTGCCTGAATACCTCCCTCCGCCGCGCCGCCGCGAAAGATCGGGATGCCGTCAATTCCGCGGACATCAAGTCCGCCACCGCCCCCGAGCGGCTGACCGAGCTTACCGACCTCTTTCTGGTGGGCACCGCCGCCCTCCATGACGGAAAGGATCACGCCGAGACCCTGCTTTTGGGGGAGCGGCTTTACCACATCGACCGTCCCGAGGCCGATGACGAGGCCCGTGCCGTCGCCGAATATCTCTACCTCTACCGCCACGGCGCGCTTGCCTATCCCGCCGCAGGTCAGAGCACAGAGGGGAGCGTCACCACCGACACCCTGATTACCGTAGCCGACACCGTCGCCGAATGGGCGGAGATCGACACGGACGCGCTGCTGGTCCGCGCCAAGGAGCCCCGAGCCGAGACCGACGGCATCTCCGCCGTGTTCCCCGCCGCCGACGGGAACCGACGGGTCACGGTCAAGGTCACATCCGACTTCGAGGAGGCGCGCGGGTGCCGTAATTGCATCCGAAACGGTCTCGCCGTCCCCATGGCCGAGGCAGACCGAAACGAGCTATACCGAGCCTTTCGTGAGGCCGTCCGCACGGGCCGCCACGCCCTGTTCGTCATCACCCGCGTATCAAACGAGTCCACCGTCCGCGCCCTCCTGACCTATGCGCCCCACACCTGCCGCAAAACGGCGGGAGCCATCAGGAGTCTGGAGACCGCGGGGATCCGCGTGACCGCGTTCCTCAGAGAGGAGAGCGACGTAAGCCTCCGCGCCCTGTCCGAGTGCGGCTTTACCGAGGCTCATCCTCCCTACACCGCGGATCAGACCCCCGCCGCCCACCTTTTGGATGGGGGAATACGCGCCTTCACCGCCTGCGATACCGACTTCATCCTGAATACCATACAGGCACTGAAAAAGCAGGGAAGAACCGTAGCTGTGCTGTCGGTGGAACGGGAGGATACCGTCCTTCTGGGAGCCGCCGATCTGGCCGTGACCTGCGCACCCTCGGTGTTCGCCGCGGCTGAGAGCGGACACCCCCG
>JAZNUO010000260.1:0-8064 GCA_045592305.1 Eubacteriales bacterium
CATGACCCCTCCCAGACTGTATACCGCCCAGAAAGTTCTGAGTACCCACATCCAAAAGTATGTCGAGGCAACCAAGGAAATTGCCAAATATTACGGCTTGCCTTGCCTTGACCTTTACGACACCTTGGGGTGGAACGACAAGACCGCCGCGTGGTGTTCAGCGAATTTTGCCGGAGATGATCCTGTCCACTTTAGCAAGGCAATCGGGCCCCGCGTCGGTCGGATGGTAGCCAATTTTATCAGACGATACTATTGAGGAGGCCTCCCATGAAAATTTATCTACAACTCAACCACACCGCCCTCATCGAGGACGACCGCAAGCCATCCGTCACCGTCTCCCCGCCCTACGCGGGGACCCTGACGGTCGAAGGCATCGACTACCCCATCAACCCCGAGGGCACCCCGACCCCGCGCATCAGTGGCGTGATCGGCTACGTCAAGGCGTATTATACCGACCATCTAGGCATCCGCTACCCCGTTATCAATCCCCACATCAAAAACGAGACGGTCTGCTCCATGGTGGACTTCTCCAAAGGCTTCTTTGCTCTTGTCGGCTACGTGGACTCTATAGCTCGCGAGAACGAGAAGATCCGCCAAGACCTCCGCGAGACCGCCGCCCTGGTCAAGCCTAACTCCCTTGGGCACCTGAATATCGGATACAGAAAGGAAACCGAATCATGAAAAGAATCATCGCAATCACGCTGACCGTCGCCGTACTCTGCCTCCTCATGACCGTCCCCTGCTTCGCGGGGGATGGCTCGGTGGATGCCGTACTGACCTGGGGTGAGTTCATCAACGAGATCACCGCTGGTGTTCGGCAGGAGCTTCTTGCCAATGTTGGCTCCATCGTGCAGGGGATATACTCGCTTATCCTCGGTGTACTGACTTTCTTGGTTACCAGATCAAACAAAAAGGCGAAGTTGGGCATTGAGACCCAGTCCACCAGCCTGAGCACCACCGCGGACAACATAAAAAAGTCCGTCGAGGACAAGCTCAAGGAGGTCACCACCGCCATCAAGAGCATGACCGCAACCGTGCTGGACAAGCTGGAAGCCGTCGCCGAAGCCCTCCGCGAGAACGCCAGAGAGAACCGCAAGCTGCGAGCGGAGGTGCGTGAGAACAACGTCTACTGGCGCGAAAACATGAAGTATTCCCAGCTCCCCGATACGATCCGCCACGAGATCATCAAAAAGGCAGAGGCCGCCCGCGCCGAAGTCCTGGAGGAGGTAGCCGACGATGAAGGCAACGACGAAGCGTAAGCTGATCGGCGGCTCCCTGCGGGTCGCCTCCCCCGTCGTGGCCGCGGGCGTGCCCTTGCTCATGATGGCCGACAAATTTACTCTTTGGGTCAAGGAGCAGAGCACCGAGATCGCGCTGACGGGCGTAGGTATCATCGGTGCCATCTTCGTTGCCCTGCTGGCCGTCACCAAGCTCATCCAGCTCGCCAAGCCCGCCCTGGCCTTTCTGAAGAAGGTCAAGGGGCCGTGGCTGGTCTGCCTCGTCATGATCGGTCTGATGTACCTCATGGCCGTAGGAGCGCAGAAGCTCTACCCCCTGACCGATGACATCATCAACATCTGCGTAGGCTCTGCCGCAAGCGTAGGAGCAGGGCTGGGGATGGACACGGCGGCGGAGTTCGTGAGCCCGAAGGAAAAGAAGGAGGAAAGCCATGTCGATGCTGGATAATACCGACGCAATGGGCGAGAAGACCCTGAAGCAAACGATCAGGAGTGTTTTTAGCCTGAACATGAGCACAATGATCGTGCTGGGGATCTGCGGCATCCTGATCGCTACTGCTATATTTGAGCCGACCAGAACGGAAGCAAGCCTGTACGAGATTATTATCAACAGCTTGACAACCTATATTTCCACCCTTGCAATCAACGCTCTGATGCGTGACAAGTCTATCAGGGATGCGTTCATGCTTAAGCCGGTGCAAGAGATCATAGAAGCTTTTGATAAGAGGGTAGAGCGAGTGCTCAACTACAACGAGATGGATGATCTCGACAGATGGTGCAGCAAAAAAAACAAAGAAAATTATGAAAGCCAGCGCAAGAGAATCCTTTCGGCAGTCGGGCTGGATTACAAAGATTTCTTTGTAAACGGCGAATATATCGGCATGGAAATCCATGTGCCAAGACTTAAGGAGATCGGCAAGATTGGACTCTGGTCATTCCCAAAAGAATGGAGGCTTGCCGTGCGCCAGAGCAAGGCTGTGGTCAAAGCCCGATACCTGCGCCTGTCCGAGATATCCGCGCAGATGCTTACCACTGAGGGGGACAACGCAAACGACAAATACCGAATGGGGCGAGATGTTCCGACCTTTAAAGAGCAGACCGCAAAATCGCAGGCCCGAAGCAAAATTGCGATAGCAATCATCTGGGGATACTATACCGCCGCTGTCATTGCAAATTTCTCAATCATCAATCTCGCGCTTAAAATTATTCAAGTTATTTTTGCTTTGGTGATGGGGTCTATTGACTACATCACCACCACCGGCTACGTGACCAACGAGCTGATGGGGAGATACACCAAAAAGACGAGGATACTGGATCAGTATCACGGGAGCATTTCTCAGGACACAGCCGATAAAATTGAGGAGGGTTGACCCCTCCTCTTTTTTGACTACTTTTTGACTCCCTAATAGTTGTTTTATGCTGTGCTTTATTGGTACTAATTGATAGAACAAACAAAAGAGAAAAGTCCTTGATACACCAAGATTTTTCTTGATGCACAAGGACTTTTCTTTTACCGTTGTTTTGGCGGAGATGGAGAGATTTGAACTCTCGCGCCGGTTAACCCGACCTACACCCTTAGCAGGGGCGCCTCTTCGGCCTCTTGAGTACATCTCCGTGTACTGCGTGAGCGGCCGTTTGCAGAACTCACGCAGTATATTATACTACATCGATTCGCGTTTGTCAAGTGTTTTTTTGAAAAAGACCTGAAAAACTTCGTGGTTTGGAAGGCCTTGAAATCAGATATTCCGACGGGTAGAACGCCCTCGGTTTCATGGCCGCGACTGCGGGGCGGGGGTCATGGCCGCGCGGGCGATGCGGGCGGCCTCCTCAGAGATGGTGCAGTAGAGCTCGTACAGGGGCACGTCGGTGAGAAGACCGTCCAGCAGCTCCAGCGTGGAGGCCAGTCCCGCGGGATCGTTGGGAATCAGGAGCTGAGGGAAAATGTCGGTGACGGCGCGGGCGCTATCGTAGGGGCTTATGGTGTTTTTCTCCCCCCGACGCAGAAAGCATATCCCCGCCAGCGGGACCGAGGTGTTGATGTTCCAGCCCTCCTTACCGCACCAGGGAGTCCCGTATGCGTACCATTTTCCATCCCGCTTGCGAATAATGGGCTTGTCGCCGTTGATGATGGAGATCTCGTCGCCGAAGGCCTTCTGCCAAAGCCGCACGTGGGTGGTTTTTCCCACGCCGCTGTTGGCGGTGAACGCGTAGCCGTTGGTTCCGTCCGAAATGACGGCGCCGTGGAGAAGCATACCGCCCAGAGGAGGGAGCCCGCGGCAGATGGCGCGGTAGATACAGATGCTCTCCATGTAGTCCTCCTTCATGTAAGGAGGATTCTTCCGCTTTTCCTCGACCAGCTCCTCGTCGGAGACCTCTACGGTCAGGTCGGCGGTTCCCTCGGTCAGGGGGGCGGGAGTCAGGTAATCCCTGCATTGACGAACCACGTAATCGTAACGGGCGTGTATCAGGATGTCAAAATCCGCCAAGCGGATGGAAAGATCGGGCATGGATGCGCTCCTTTTCTTGTTTTTTTGGAGAAGCCTGACCGCGCCGACACCCCGTGAGGGAGACCGACGCGGTGGGTTGCCGCTATGAGTGTATCGGGGGGAACGGATCAGATCCCCGTCTCGGTCATGTGAACGGTACCGCCTGTGGTGCCGTTGCCTGCCTGACCGTAGCTGTTGTTGCCTTGGACGCGGACGGTGCCGTCCTCCATGAGGTAGGCGGTGAAGCCGTAGCCCGCGGCCACGTCCAGAACGCCCTCCAGCACCTGTCGGGGGCTACCGTCGGTGATGGCGCTGTTGCCGATACCCATCTCGGTGTTGAGACCGTAGACGTAGGCCTTGCCTGTCTCGGACAGGATCACCATATTGCCGAAGTAGATTTCCGCCTTCTTTACGTTCTTCATCACGGGAACGAAGGTGGGATTGTTGCCGTTTCCCTGGGTGAAGCCGTGGAGGGTACGCCAACCGGAATAGAAGAGCCGACCCGTATGGTCCACGGCCAGCACCTGATGCTCGCCGGAATCCAGGAATTCTATATCCTTACCGATCTGAACGGGAGAGTGGATCTGTTCTCCGTGGCTCTGGGACAGCTTCTTCCAGCGGTTGTCACCGATGCCCCACAGAGTTCCGTCGTTCTTGACGTAGACGGTGGAGCGGCGACCCGCCGAGGCGAAGGCCACGCCCGTGTCCAGCTTCACAAGGGTGGTGACGTTTCCGCCCAGATTGGTGGTGCCCAGCGCGCCGTAGGCGTTGGAGCCGATGCCCCACAGGTTTCCTCGGGTGTCCACGATCAGCATATGGTCATGACCCAGAGACACGTCGGCGACCTTGAAGCTCAGCTTGACCTCGCCCAGCGTGGAATCGTCACGCAGACCGTTGCGTCCGAGCTGACCGCAGGTGTTGCGCCCCACGGTCAAAAGGCGGCCGTCGGTGGTGAGGATAGCGGTGGAGAAGGTGGTGTCACCGTTCTCGTAGGCGTTGGCGGCAGACGTGACCACCTTGGCCACGCCGCTCATGACGAAGGTGGGGGTGTCCACCACCGAGGGTGTCGCGCCCAGACCCAGCACGCCGTGGCGGTTGTCGCCCCATGCGTAGAGGTCGCCGTCACCCGTCAGGTAGAACATATAGGTCGCACCCGCCACGATGGTGGTATTCCTGACCGCGTCGGGATCCTCCACCAGCTTCCTGGTGGTGACGGAGACCGAGCTGGTCTGCCCCGCCTTGAGGATGACCTGAGAGCCCTCCACGGTTTGGGTCTTCCCCTCCTTATCGGTCACGGTGATCCCCGTGATCACGTAACCCTCCTTGGGGTTGGCCTTGAAATGAAGGGTTTTGGTCTCGCCCGGCTCCAGCTTGATGATAGCTCCGTTTTCCACGGCTTCGCCGTTGACGGTCACGTCGGCACGGCCCGAGTGGAAGCTGACGGTGACGCGCTTTTGGGTAAGATGCTCCAGATCCCCCTCGGAAATACCGAAGTGGTTGTAGAAGTGCTCCAGAGCGTAGGGAGCGCGGTTGCGGACGAAAACGTAGATCCTGGAGCATTGGTTCTGCCATCTGGCGTAGGTGAAGCCCGAGTCATTTTTCCATCGCCCCTCCTGCAGGGACATGAGAGGATTTCTCACGGCGTACAGCTCATCGAAGATGGCGGTCAGGCGGTCGGGGGTCAGGTGGTTGTTGATAACGTCGCAGTAACGGGTCATGAACTGATTCTTGAAGCCCTGATTCTTCATGAGCGCCCGCATCATGGTACCGCAGACCGAGTTGCTGTCGAAGGCCCAGAAGAAGTTCCCCCGTTCGGTAGTGGAATCGAAGTAAGAAAGACCCATATCCAGGTCAAGCAGCGTGAAATGCCACTTGGTATCGAAGCCCGAGGGATCGTCGGGATTCTTGTTGCGCCAGACCTTGACGTTGTTCTCGGGCCAGTCGCGGGCGAAGTAGAAGAGACGCACCACCCACATATCGATGAAGGAATCCACGTCCATCAGGGAAGCGACGTAGTCGTAGTGCTTCTGGTCGGCGAGATTATGGTCCCGCATATACTGCACCATGTCGTTGAAGGGGTCCTGATCCCCCTCCACGCCCGAGGAGAGCACGAAGTCCGCGTTGGTGTTGAAGTGTACCTGACTGTAGTCACTCTCAATGACGGTGACGTTCTCCTTATTCACACCGTAGTGACTCTCCACGTACTCGGGGGAGTAGCGCTCGCGGACGTTGTAGACCCCCCAGAACTCGCCGTTGATAAAGACCAGCGTGGAGGCGTGGGCCATGATGGACACGTCAAGACCGGCGGCGGTGGACTGCATATAGGCGTCACGGATAAGGGAGCCGTCGTAGTCATTACCCGAGTTGCGGATCATGATGCGGGAGAAGGAGGTGATGGCCTGTCCCCACGCGTCCCTTGCGGTGCCGCCGAAGATGTCGTAGTTGAGGTCGGAGGAAAGCCCCGAGTCCTGATTGTTGATGCCCTTGAAGTAGATACGCAGGGACTTCATGCCCCAGCCCGAGGAGCCGTTGCCGCTGACGGCCATTTCCACGCGGGAGTTGCCTACCCGCTCTCCCCGGGGGTCAAAGACCTCCATGATGCCTACCCCTCTGCGGCGGCCGCCGGTGATCACGCCCGGTTTCAGCAGGAAGTTATTGTAGAAGCCCTCGTCACCCATGACCTCCTTCCCGGGCAGGGAGATGGACATGATGGACACGCCGTACTTCGCCAGCTCTCTTGTGACGAAGTAGGTGTTGGTGAACACGTCGGTGGAGACCTTTCCGTTGGTGGCGTAGGCCTTGATGACGTGACCGCCCACCTGGGTGGCAGCCGAGGGATAGCACGCGCGGTTGCTCAGCTTACCCAACTCACCCCAGGCGTTGGTCAGGGGTCCCCACTCCATGGCCGAGGTATCGGCGAGCAGGATACCCTTGGTGTACTTCTTACGGTTGTTATTGGTGGGGTTGGAGGGATCCGAGCCGTCGGTGGTGTAGTAGATGGTGTAGCCTTGGTCTGCCGACAGGCTCAGGACAAACGGTCTTTGGTAGAGGCCCGCGTCCTGGGAGAACAGCACCTCGTTGAGCTTGGAGCCCGCCACCTCGTTGACGGTGCCGTCGGAGGTACGGGTGCGGAGGTCGCGGAGCTCGGGGGTGGCGGCGCGGGTGAGGTTGACGGTGTGGTAGCCGCTGTAGTCCTTGAGGGCGGTGCGGACGGCCACCTTATTGCGGGAGAGATCGTAGAGAGAGTAGACCGAGTTGTGGTACTCCATGGTGGCCACGAACACCGAGATGGCATCGTCAAAGACCGTAATATCCTCGTCGCGGCCGATGCTCCAGCCCGAGGGGGCGAGGAGGAGACGGATCTCCTTGTTATCCAGATAAACGTCCCACTCGGCATCACAATGCTCGATCTTCATGACGGCGTTATCGGGGTTGAAATCCTGGGGCGCGTTGGTACGCACCAGATAGTAGCCGCCGGCGGGGATGGTTGCGCCCGCGGGGAAAACGAACTGATCGAAGGGGTTGGCTCCGTCGCTCTTGTAGTAGAGCGAGGCACCCGTCAAGGCGATATTCTTATCCGAGGCGTTGTAGAGCTGGACGTAGCCGTTGGAGATGAGTGCCTCGGCTCCCTTCTTGCCCGTGCCGTAGACCGAGTGGATCATGACCCCCTTATAGGCGGCGGAATCGCCGGGGTGCAGGGCGGGGTCATAGGGCAAGGTCTCGTCCTCGGCGGGGGGAGCCGAGACAAGTCCGTCACCGGGGAGGATGATGACGGGCGGGTCGGTGGGGGTTTCTGTCACCGAATCGGTAGCCGTCCCGGAGTCATCGGGGTCGGCGGGCTTGGTGCCGTCCTCGGCGGGATCGCGGGTGATGGGGTCGCCGTTCTCGTTGGTCTCGAGGGAACCGTCTATACTGACCGAGGGGTCGGTGGTGTCGGGAGGGGTGGGATCATCGGTGCAGGCGGTGAACGGGATCACCGAAAGAGCCACCACCAAAAGGGCGGTCAGAAGCCAGAGGCGGGATCTGTTATTCTTTAGAAATTTCACAAGCGGTACCTACGCTTTCCGGAACGGGGTTCCATGGGTTTCTATAGGGAGAGCACGGACACAAAGGGGATAGTCGGCGGGTTCTGCGGGGAAAAAACTTGGATTTATCCCTTTATTCGTCCTCCGAACGGTCATATTGTAACATCTTATTATACCATTTTTGGGTTGCGATGTCAACAACCTCGGGAAATTTCATTGTTTTATACAATTTGACCCTACGGGATTTGGAGAAAGAGGCAAGGAAGGTCGGGCGGGGGTGACGGTGGGGTGGAGGTGTTCACAGAAGAGGGGGAA
>JAZNUO010000261.1:0-3020 GCA_045592305.1 Eubacteriales bacterium
CTCAATGTCGGTGAGGATCCCCTCCAGCCCCGCGATAAGGGTGTCGGCCTCGGCCTCGGTGATGATGTTACAGGCGGCCAGCATGGAAGCGTGCGCCATACTGCCCGTGATGTCCTGACGGTACATACGGGAGTCAAAGTGGATGGAGGAATTGAAATCGTCGGCGATCTGATCGGTGTGGCCGTCGGTGCGGCCTGCCCACATTTTTGCCATGGTTGGGGTCTTCCTTTCGGTAATGGTATGTTCTCGCCCGTCGGCGGAAAAAGCACGCATACATTATAGCGGATTTCGACTTTTCTGTCAAGGGGTAGATGTGTTTTTTCGGTAGGTGTCAGCAAAAGAAAAAGCATACGGAGCCATTTGACAGCCGTATGCTTATTTCTCTTTGACTTACGCAGAGACCAGATAGGCAGAGCGACCCGTGAGCAGCTCCTCAATGCCGATATCCAGAAGATCCGCCAGATCGTCCAGAAAGACCAGATCGGGGCAGGCAAGCCCGCGCTCCCACTTGGAGACGGCCTGCGGGGAGACCCCCATACGGTCGGCAACCTGACCCTGAGTAAGTCCGCGCGCCCGCCGCCTGCTGGCGATGCGGGAGCCCAGCTCTTCGGGATGAATCATGTAGGCACATTTCTCCTTTTGCAATGGTCGGTGTCTCCACCGCCGAGTGCGGGTTTTCGTATGCCGCAGGCTCTGACCCCTACGGATACCGACATACCCCTGCCCACGCCCCACGGAGACCGCGGAGCGGGGGTCAGAGTCGGATGTGCTTGGATGATCCTTATACGAATTTGATGGTTGCTAATTTGGTTCAGCTAATCGAGTCCGCAAAGGACATCAGCCGCGCCAACCCGTGAGGCGCGGGATACAGCATCCGAAATTTACCGAGTTAGACATATATAACTCCGCCTCCTTTCTTTCCGCCCTCCCCCTCCGTTTCGACCGTGCACTGCCGTCCCGAAAGGCTCGGACTAAATTTCACGTTTCCGTGATGGTGTCATTATACCACAATCCTTTGCGGTTGTCAATCAACCTATGGTTTATTTCGGAAATTTTCTTTTGAAAAATCTTTTCAAAAAGGCTTGACAAATCCCCCGACTTGTGCTATAATAACCGAGTCGTAAGACAAGCGGTGTTAGCTCAGCTGGATAGAGTGCCTGGCTACGAACCAGTAGGTCGGGGGTTCGAATCCCTTACACCGTGCCAAACAAAAAACCACGGTTTATCCGTGGTTTTTTGTTTGGCATAGTGCTTGGGGGTGAGACCTCCGTTCAAATTGCAAGGTAACAAAAAAACTTTTGATCTGCAGCGACCAACGGGAGCGGAGAGCAATTTGACCAACTCGTCTCGGAGCGAAGCGGAGAGCGAGTTGTGGGTTCAGAATCCCTTACACCGTGCCAACAAAGAAACCGAGGCTTCATGCCTCGGTTTCTTTGTTGATATGGCGTTTGGGACGAGAAGACCCGTTCAAACCGCAAGATTACAAAAAAATGTGGTTCTGTAGCGACCAACGGGAGCGGAGTGCGGTTTGACCAGCCCGCCGAAGGCGGGGTGTGGGTTCAGAATCCCTTACACCGTGCCAAACAAAAAACCGCAGTTTACGCTCCTTCTCATAAGGATGTTTACCGTAGGGGCGACCAACGGTCGCCCGCGGGCGTTCAATGAACGCCCCTACAAACAAATTTCGGCAGAGATATTGTTTTCTCTGCCGATTTGTGTTATAATGTGGCTACATCGTAGGGCGGGGGCTTGTTCCCGCCGTAGTGTAAGATTTAAGACAATAGGGTGGTGGAAGTAAACCCCGCCCTACAAGGGGTATGGGCTTTACCCCAAGCCTTTGTAATACAAATGAGAAACTTGCGCGCGCGCGATAAAACTGAATGGTAAATAAGAATTTTTCGATATGTAAAGTTATGTTGCGGAAATGTAAAGTGGATGTGGTGGTGTTTGTGGGTGCTTTTTCTTATAATGAAAGCATCAAAACCAAGGAGGTTTTATATGATGTTGTCAGAAAAAATCGTTAGCCTTAGGAAGGCACATGGATGGTCACAGGAAGATCTCGCAGAAAAACTGTATGTTTCACGACAGGCAATCAGCCGTTGGGAAAATGGAACAGCACTGCCTGATGCACAAAATGTATTGCAGATTAGCAAGCTGTTCGGAGTTACAACAGATTATCTGCTGAATGATGATTATGAAAGTGACAAGGACATCCCCGCTGTCCGAGAGGCAACACAGGAAACAGAATGCGTAATTTCAAAAAAGAAAAGAGGTCATTTGATAGCAGCAATTTTTGCTACAGTTTCATGGTTTTGTGCATCGATGGGTGTAGTGAATAGTACAAACGATATTGAGTTTGCACTTTCCTGCTTTATGGTTTCCCTTTGTGCAGGCTCTGCAGTTGCACAGTTTGTCTTGTTTTTTAAGAAACGATAAAAGAATCTGCACATCATATTCCAATTTATCGAATGGCGAACGCCGACAGACCTTGAAAATCTGTCGGCGTTAATTATTTGGGCATCTCACCCCCCCCGCACGGCGAATCGGCGGAACCTTTTCCGCCCGAGCTTCGCTCGGATGTCGTCACAAAAATCCTTCGTATTGCGTCAGCATATCAACTATACGTGCGGTTTTTTGTCTGGTTCAAGCCGCAAGCAAGAAAGAAATTTCTCTTTTGCAGCGTCCGCAAGGACGCGGAGCGCAGCTTGACCGGCTCGCCGCAGGCGAGGTGTGAGTTCAGGTTTCCTTACACCGTGCCAACAGAGACGCTCATGGATTTTCCATGGGCTTTTTTGTGGAGGTTTGCGGTTGGCGTTTTTTTGTTAAATTGGGGTTTATCGGGCAGGGGCTCTGCAAGTCGGAGGCCAAGCGGTCTTAGGAAGACAACTCCATGGAACAACCCCTTGGCTCACAGAACGACATGGCTACGATCCGACTTTGGATTTTCCATGGGCTTTTTTGTGGAGGTTTGCGGTTGGCGTTTTTTTGTTAAATTGGGGTTTATCGGGCAGGGGCTCTGC
>JAZNUO010000262.1:0-1584 GCA_045592305.1 Eubacteriales bacterium
CCCATTCCAAACATTGTTCCTTGATTTCGCCGCATAATTCTGCTATAATAGGGAAGGTGAGGGCGGTATCCTCTCGATCTCCCGCCCCTCCATTCCTCCGCTTGCAGGGGTGGGTTCTTCCCACTCCTGCCCATTCAAACGTTTCACAGGCCGTACCGATCAAGAGGCACGCCCGTGATATGCCTTGGTCCGTTCCCATATCATATTCGCGTTATCGGGTTCTCCGCCGCATCAGGCATCGGAAGCCCCTACATCGGTACTGCCGGAAAGGCAGGTAATCACCATGAAGTTCACCATCTCCCACCTCCACCAATACAGCGCCACCGACCGAATACCCCTGCTCTCCCGCGTGGCGGCGATCGCTCTGGCCGCGGTCATGATTCTCCCCGCCGCGTCCCCCGCCGTAGCGGCTTTGTCGGACAGCTCCCACCTCCAAGGCCGTCACCGTCTCCCGCCTCCCTCCATGGACAGCGCGGCTCTGCCGGCGGACACGAAACCGACTATGCCCCCGATCTCTACGATTCTCGGTGAGGATATTCCAAGCGAGATTCTGACTTTTTCCCTGAAAAATCCTTCGGGTCAGGTCCAGATCGGGGACAATGACGGCGAGGGGACAGAAGCTCTCTCCGAAGCCGAGTCTGTTCCCCACACCAACCCCTCCGCCCCGTCCGATCATCTCCTGTTCGATCCTACCCTTCCCTTGACTCAGGAGCTTATTGCCCGCCGCATCGAGACCAAGATGGAAAAGCAGGTGCGTGGCGGCTCACGGGTCTACTACCCTTACCCCTCGGGCGCTATGGCGGTTGACCTTTACAAGGACGGCAAACAGATCCTCAAGGGTCAGGTCGTCGACATCGGCGGTACGGTCTACGTCCCCGTCCAGCGGTTCGCCGATCTGTTCGGCCGTTTCAAGACCGTCTACACCGAGGCCACCGAACAGGTGGTGATCACGGGAACCAATCTCTCCATTACGGTGAGGGTAGGCGACCCCTACATCACGGTCAACGAGCGTATTTTCTATACGGGCAAAAAGGTCATCAGTCTGGGCGGCTGGATCTTTGTCCCCCTGACCTCCATGTGTAAGGCCGTGAACGCCAAGGTCACGATCCGCGGCGGCTACTACGATGCCTTCATCACCTCGGGGGATCCTACCAAGGTACAATGGGCATCCGAATACTACGACTCCACCGACCTCTACTGGCTCTCCCGCATTATATCCGCCGAGGCGAAGGGCGAGCCCTTCGCGGGGCAGATTGCCGTGGGGAACGTGGTGCTCAACCGCGTGAAGAGCAGTCAGTTCCCGAACACCGTCAAGGGGGTCATCTTCGACACCAAGTATGGCACCCAGTTCTCCCCCGTGGCCAGCGGTACCATCTACAATACCCCCACCGCCTCGGCTGTCCGCGCCGCCAAGATCTGTCTGGAGGGGTATTCTCTCTCCACCAAAATGATCTACTTCTATAACCCCGCCATCGCCACCTCCTCGTGGATCGGGCGGACAAGACCCTATATTATGACCATCGGGAATCATAAGTTTTATGGATAAATAAATTGGGGTTTATAAGGGAGGCGAGGAGAACGCCA
>JAZNUO010000263.1:0-3422 GCA_045592305.1 Eubacteriales bacterium
GACCGGACTCTTCCACCTTCTGCTGCAGGTCTTCATATTCCGCGTCATTAATCCGCACAGTGACTGCGCGGTTTCGTTTACGATTTACTTTCATGATATGTGTCACCTCCTGTGCGACAATTGGTTGCATGGCCTGCAGAGAAGATTACGCATGCCTTGCGTAACTGCATGTAAAAAACCGTGCCCACTATGTTGCACGGCTTGCAGGAATTCCAAAAGGGCAGCACCCGTTTGGCGGGGTGCAGGGGCAGAGCCCCTGCCCGTTAAACCCAAATTTGAAGGATTTGCTGAACAGATACGAAAGTATTTGTCGTCAACACCTTTTCGGTAACGCTCCGCCAAAAAGGGTCGGCACCGATTGGCACCGACCCGAGAGAGACGCGCCCCGTCGCGCGCTGATTGTTTGTTTCCCCTGTTTTCCCCATAAAGGCTTCCCTGCGCGGGCGCGGCGCGGGAGCTCCCACCCTCAGTATACGCGCCTGTTCGACAAATTGCGACACCCCGCGGATGACCTCCTCGGGGCACGGCTCCCATTTTGGGGAGCGGAAAGGAACGGTATCGGTCATGCTCTACATAGCTCCTTCTCTTCTGGCCGCTGATTTCTCCGATCTGCGAGGCGAGATCGCCCGCATGGAGGAAGCGGGTGCCAACTACCTGCATCTGGACGTGATGGACGGTCATTTCGTCCCCAATATCTCCTTTGGCTCCTGCGTGCTCTCCTCCATTCGTCGGTGCACCAACCTGTTTTTTGACGTTCACCTCATGATCTCTGATCCTCTCCGCTACGTGGACAGCTTTGTCAAGGCGGGGGCTGACATCGTGACCTTCCACTACGAGGCAGTCAACAACCCCATGGCGGTGTTCAAGGCCATCAAGGAGCGGGAGATACCCTGCGGCATCGCCATTTCTCCCAAGACCTCGGTGGAAGCGGTACTTCCCTTCGTGGGGCTGGCGGACATGATCCTGGTCATGACGGTGGAGCCCGGCTTCAGTGGTCAGTCCTTCATGCCCGACTGCCTGGATAAGGTGCGGGTTCTGCGCCGTCACGCGCTCAAGATGGGTGTGAACCTCAACATTGAGGTGGACGGCGGTATCTGCGCCGAGAACGCGGCCTACTGCACCGAGGCGGGTGCCAACGTGCTGGTGGCGGGTTCTGCCCTGTTCAAGACCAAGCGTCCCCGTTCGGTCATGGCGGCCATGCGGGAGGCGGGGCGAGAGCATCCGTTTATTGGGTGAGAAAAAAACGAGGAGAACGGCCTCCGGCGGCCAAAACCTTTCTTGAAAGAAAGGTTTTGGATCCCAAAGAATTTTCAAAAAACAAAAAACCGTGCGGGAATTTTGGTTCTCGCACGGTTATTTTTTCAGAAATCGGTAGTTCCCCGCTCGGCCATGAGGCGGTCGAGGTCGGATTTGCGGACGGTGATCTCGGCAGGCTCGTGATCCACGTTCTCCCCCTTCAAAAGCAGTTCATCCCCCTGAACCCGCGCGGTATGATCTCCCGCGAGGATGCCGTATGCCTCCGTGAGGCTGACAAACCGCATTTGCGCGGGATCCAAGGCGGCAAACTCGTAGGGTGCGCCCCAGTAGCATCCGTCGAGGATCAGATATTTGCCGTAGCTTTGGGCGTGGGTGATGATGAAGGATTCCTTGTCATGCAGAACCTTTTCGGGAAAAAAGTCATAGACCTCAGTGAGCGTCTCGGCGTCCAGCAGAGTAAAGCCGTACAGGGTTTTGGAAAAGAGGATGCAGGACTTGTCATCTACCGTAACGGGAAAGAATTCCCAATGAGTACGCTCGACCCCCTCGCATTCGTAGCAACAGCCGTTCCTTTCGAGAAGGATACGCGCCGACACGCGGTGTTCATGTGCCTGGTCATACTCACAGACCGTTACCGTGACGGCGGCACCGCAGACCTCACAACGCTCCTGCTCCGTACAGGTGAAAACAAAATCACCTTTATACAGAGCGATGTAATCCGGCACTCTTTGATTCATAAAACTTACAGCTTTGTCTCGATCTCGTCAGGATAGCGCACATCAATGAAGGAAGAATATCCCTCTGCCTCCAGCTTCTGCTTCTGGAAGCCCACGTTCTTGTTCATTTTCTGTACCAGAACGATCTTCCCTGCCTCACGGAGAGTGTTGCACTTGCACTGGAGCGCGGCCACGTCGCCGGAGTTGAATGTTTTACCGTACAGGACGGCCACCTTCTCGCGGCTGCCCTCGGCCTTGAACTTCTTCTCCAGCAGAGCGCCGACCAGACGCTCGAAGCCGATGGAAAATCCGCAGGCGCAGGTGGGGGTCCCCGTGAAGTTTCCGATCATGTTATCGTAACGACCGCCGCCCGCAATGGAGGAGCCCTTAAAGTCCTCGGACTTGATCTCAAAGATGGTGCCGGTGTAGTAGCCCATACCGCGAACGAGGGTGGGGTCGAAGGAGAGATTGAACTTACCGCCCGACATGGTGGCAACGTTTGCGAAGATCTGGCGGATGTTGTCGGCCACGCCCTCCTCCATAGCGTCACCGAAGGACTCCTCCACGTAGGTGAAGCGATCCTCGGCGGTCATGAAGCCGTGGAAGATGGTCATGTAGGTCTCCACCGCCTCGGGGGCGAAGCCCGAAGCCAGTAGCTCCTTCTTGACACCCTCCTCGCCGATCTTATCGTACTTATCGAGGATAATAAAGACGTCGTTGTAGTCCTCCTCGGCAAAGCCCGCTTTCTTGGCCATGCCCTTGAGGATGCGGCGGTCATTGACCATAACGGTGTTGCCCTTGACCCCCACGCTGTCCAGAAACAGGGAGGTGACGTAGATCAGCTCGCTCTCGGCGGAATTGGAGGGATCGCCCAGAATGTCGATGTCGCACTGGGTGAACTGGCGGAAACGACCCTTCTGGGGACGGTCGGCGCGCCAGACAGAACCCACCTGCAAAGACTTGAAGGGGGCGGGGAGCTGACCGATATTGTTGGAGTAGTAGCGAGCCAGCGGCACGGTCAGGTCATAGCGCATACCCGAATCACAGAGATCATCATAGGAAGCATTCTCCAGAGACTCGGTGAGCTTCTCGCCGCGCTTGAGCACCTTGAAGATGAGCTTTTCGTTCTCGCCGCCCTGCTTGCTGGTGAGGTTCTCGATACGCTCCATGCAGGGAGTCTCGATCCGGGTATAGCCGAAACCGGTGTACATATACTTGAGCTTCGCCAACAGGTACTCGCGGATCTCCATCTCGGCGGGGAGAATGTCGCGCATACCCTTGACGGTTTCTTTGATAAACATAGCTTGTATGTCCTTCCTCTAATTTCAAAATCAATACTTTATTATAGCATAGTTCGAGGATTTTGTAAAGGGGTTTGGGAAAATTCGTTGAGATGATGCGGATTTCAAATTGGAGTTTGTAGAGGAGCCAGGTGCACAACCAATAACA
>JAZNUO010000264.1:0-4121 GCA_045592305.1 Eubacteriales bacterium
CAGGCGTTGCCTCTGTCCCCCCGAGAGGTTTCTTCCCTTCTGCTCCACGGGAGCATCCAGCCCCCCCTCCTTCTCGCGGACGAAATCGGCGGCCTGAGCGGCCTCCAGAGCCTCCCAGAGCTCGGCATCGGTGGCGGTCTCCTTCCCCCACAGGAGGTTGGAGCGCACCGTACCCTTGAACAGCTCGGCCTTTTGAGGCACTACGCCGATGCGCTCGCGGAGGGTCTCGGGATGGTGGCACTGCACGGGGAGACCCAAGACCGACACGGTGCCCTCGGTGGCCTCGTAGAATCGGGGGATGAGATTGACAAGGGTAGACTTACCCGAGCCCGTACCGCCGATGATGCCCACGGTCATGCCGCGGCGGGCGGTGAAGCTGATGTCCTGCAGAGAGGGCTCGCCGCCTCCCTCGTAGGTCATGGTGACGTGATCAAAGACCACGGCAGGGGTGTCGGCAGAGGGGGCAGGCATCCCGTCGGGAGCGGGAGTGACCGCCATGCCCGCGGGCATATCCAGCACCGCGCCGATGCGGTTGCCGCAGGCCACGGCCTTGGTGACGGTGAAAACGGAGGTAGCCAGCTTGACCAGCTCCACCAGGATCTGACCCATGTAGTTGACCAGAGCCACCACCTGACCTTGGGTAATGTCCCCCTCCTGCACGGCGAACGCGCCCTGACGGAAGAGGAGGATCACCGCTAAATTGACGATGACGTAGGTCACGGGATTCATGACGGCGGTCAGAACCCCCGCCTTGTTCTGGAGGGAGGTTTGCTCGCGGTTGACGGCGGCAAAACGGTCGATCTCAGAGGACTCCTTACGGAAGGCGCGGACGGGGCGCACTCCCGACAGATTCTCGCGTGTCACGGCGGTAACGCGGTCGAGACGGTCCTGCACCTTGCGGTACAGGGGAATGCCGCCCAGCATGACACCAAAGACCACCACGGCCAGAAGGGGGATGGCCGCGACGAAGATGAGCGCCAGCTCAAGGTCAATGGTAAAGGCCATGATCATAGCGCCGAAAACAATGATGGGGGAGCGAAGCAGGAGGCGCAGGGTGATGTTGACCCCCGTCTGGAGCTGATTCACGTCGCTGGTCATGCGGGTAATCATGGAGGAGGTACCCACGCGGTCGGTCTGGGCGTAGGTGAAGGTCTGCATGTGGGCGAAAAGCTCATGGCGCATACGGGCGGCCGAGCCCACGGCGGCCTTTGCCGAGAAATACTGAGCGCTAACGGCCCAAGCCAGACCCACGAAAGCCAACAGCACCAGCACCCCACAAAGCCGCCAGACAAGGGCGGTGTCGTCCCCCTTTATGCCCTTATCAATGATGGCGGCCACCACCAGAGGCACACAGAGGTCGAAGCAGGCCTCCAGGAGCTTGAACAGAGGGGCAAGGACGGTCTCCTTGGGGTACATACCAAGACAGCGCAGGAATATTTTCATTTTGACGGTCACACTCCTGTGTTTATTCCAACTATATCAACTATACAGTATAGCACATTTTCTCCCATTTTTCAAGGGGTTTCGGCGCAAAAGGGCGAGAGACTCGTTTTCGGTGAGGTTTTCCGTGACGATTCAGATAATACTTCAAATTTGGGTTTGTCGGGCAGGGGCGAGGGAACGTCAAAGGGAAACTTCTTGTAAGAAGTTTTCCTCTGGGCTCCCTTCAAGAACTTTCAAAAAAACATTATTTATCAATGATTTATTGAAAGTTTTGAAGATTCCAAAGGGACTTTTCCAAAAGTCCCTTTGGCGGGGTGCAGGGGCAGAGCCCCTGCCCGATAAACCCCAATTTGAAAGTCAACCGAACTGTTCCGCTTTTCCCTCCTGCAAGATCCACGGTCGGGAGTGCGCCGAACAGAGCGTGATGACAAAAAGATCCCCCGCCGGAAGGGCGAGGGATGCCAATATCAACGAAGCAGTAAGTAGAACATCAACACCGCCTCAAGGAGTCCCACCAGACCCAGCACCGCCAGACCCACGGCACGGGGCTTTCTGACCTTGACGGGGGTGATGAAGGCGACGGCAGTCATAAGGAGCAGAGCGGGGTAGAGCCAAGGAGCGACGGCGGCGGGCGCTACCACCGACAGGGCGTAGGTCAGGGGGAAGATTACCGCCGCCGTGGTAACGGGGACACCCATGAAGTGGGTGCGGCGGCCTCCCTCGGTGGCCTGTCTCGTCTCCTCGGTGACGTTGAAGTAGGCCAGACGGATGAGGGCGCAGAGGATATACAGACCGCTGACCGCCCAGACCGCCACACGGTCGGAAAGGGGGGCGGCGGAGCTCATGCTGACCGCCACGGCGGCGGGGAGGACACCGAAGCAGATAATGTCGCACAGGGAATCCAACTGGATGCCGAAGCGCTTTTCCTCCTCGGTGGATTTTTTACGGGTGCGGGCGATCTTACCGTCAAACATATCGCAGACGCCCGAGGCCAGAAGGCAGAACAGGGCGGCGAGGGGGTCGCCCGTCACGGCAAAGCCGATACCTACGGCGGAAATCAAGAGGCTGATGTACGTCAGAATAACCGTGTAGTTATAGAAACCGATCATGTGTCATTCTCCTTGTATCGCGAACGCCGCTCCGCGCGGCGGGATTACCTTATATTATACATCATCTCGGCGGGATGTGCAAGATGTTTGGGGAATTTTTTCGACAAAAAACCCTTCCTTTCTTTTCTCTTGCAAAATTCCCGTCTTTATGCTATACTTTTTTCAGAAATATCGTTTTCCGCGGCACATTCGCCCCCGCCGCGTTGTGTATATAGTTGAACGGACCTCAACCGTGAACCGAGTTCAACCGCGAGCAGAGCTTGCCCGTGATCCGTTCTCCCCGAGCGTGGCTCGGATATTTTGCATTTTGCATTTTGTATTTCCCGAAAGGAGGTCGCCATGATTCTCGATGATTTTGAGCTCGTATCCCTCTACCACGCCCGCAGCGAGCAGGCGGTGGAGATCACCCAGAGGCAGTACGGGGCGTACTGCCATACGGTCTCCATGAACATTCTTCACAGCCCGCCCGACGCCGAGGAGTGCGTCAACGACACGTGGGTGGCGGCGTGGAACACCATGCCCCCCAAGTGGCCCCAAAACCTCTGTGGCTATCTGGGTAAGCTCACCCGCAATATCTCCCTCAACCGCCTCAAAGCCCTCCGACGCGAAAAACGGGATGCTTCCCTCACGGTCGCATTTGAGGAGCTGGAGGACGTCATCCCCGCCCCCGACGAGACCGAGTCCGCCGTCATCTGTAGCTGGCTGGACGAGTATCTGGGGACACTTCCCGAGCTGGACCGCCGGCTCTTCGTGGGGCGGTACTGGTATAATCATAGTGTCAAAGCGCTGGCGCGTCACTACGGTATGACCGCCAACGCCGCCACCAAGCGCATCACCCGTGCCCGCGAGGGACTGCGGAATTTCCTCATCGAAAGGGGGTACACACCGTGAAAGGCGAAGTTTTATTTGAAAAAATGACGGGCATCTCGGACGGGTTCATTGCCGAAGCGGCGTTGGTGGCTCCCATGGGAGTAGCCGCCCCCAAGAAGAAGCCCTTTGCAACCCTTGCCCGCGCCCTGAACAGCGGGTGGGGGGTGGCCTGTATCTGCTTTATCGTGGCCATCGCCGCCGTAGTGGGCATGGTTGCTTGGGGACGGATGGGGAGCATGACCGACCCCGGAAGCGACCCATCCACAAGGTTCGCCTTCTCCTACGAGATGACGGGCAACGACGGCTCGGCGTGGAGCGGCACCGCCCTCCCCGGGGACGTGGTGAACGTCAGCACCACCATTGTCAACCATGGAAAATCCTTTGATACCTATGACTTTTTTGCCTACGCCAGATTCGTTTTGCAGGAGGACGAGTCGGTGGTGATCGAGGGGCATTACCCCGTGGTAGACACCGACAAGCATACGGTGGAAAAGGGCGGCACGGGCAGCCGCGCCTTCCATTTCCATATTCCCGCGAACGCCACCCCCGGGGTGTACGATCTGGTGCTCTCCTATGACGGCGAAAAGCAGGTGTTCGGCGGGGCTTTGACGGTGGGGGAGCCCAACGCCGGATTCTCCTTCGGCTACAAGCTCGCGGGAGATGCCTTGACGGGAGCCACCTATCTCATGAATACGTGGA
>JAZNUO010000265.1:0-6128 GCA_045592305.1 Eubacteriales bacterium
TACGCGCAATCAGACTCTTTCGCCCCTTTGTGGGCGAAAGAGTCGCGCAGATCAGGTGGAGGGTTTCTTAAGGGAGGCACCGTGGGTGACTCCCTTACGTGGCGATTCTTTTGGTACTTTTCTTTCGCCACGGAAACAAAAGTACATATGCAAAACCCTTCTATAAACCCCAATTTGCAAGTCTCATTCCTCCAACACAGAAAAGAGAGGCCACAATGACCTCTTTTTTCTGTATGCAATCGATTTATTTGTGAGCATTCTCGATACGCTTCATAAGCTCCGAAGCAGGCATATCCAACGCCTCGGCGATCTTGAAAAAGGTCTCGAGAGTAGGATTTCGGACTCCCCGCTCAATGGCACTCAAATGAGTACGCCCGATCCCCGCCAGACCGCTGACCACCTCTTGGGAAAGCCCCTTTTCCTCACGGACGGCTTGGATCACAGCTCCAACTTTGCTTTTGCCATATTGCGCTCTTTTTTCTTGATTATTCTATAACTAAGAAAATAGAACGAATACATATATTGACAAACAAGTAAAAATGTGTTATAATACAGCATAATATAGAATGAAAATGGAGGTAAATTTCCCATGGATGATACAGGGTACTTCCTCATATTCTTGGCTGCATACATATGTTGCCAGGTCGTGGCAGTCATACTGATTGTAAAGTTTTCAAAAAAAGCTGCAAAAAGAGCTCGCGAAGAGCATGAGAAAAGACGATACGAGTACAAAGAGCGTTTTTTGAATAATCCGATATATCACAAAATCATGGATCGTTGTGTGCGATTACACATGGATTTCTTATTAGATTGTGTACACAGGAGAAATTCAAAAGAGATATTTACAATTGCAGTACATTATGGAGATATTACACTCCTTAGGCTCAGTGAGCTAAGAAAAAGAATAACGTATCGTGAATACGATATGGAGAATTTTGACAATTTGGACATGCTTATGGCATTTATGGATGCCTCCAAAGAGTGTTTAGGCCAAAAAGTTTTGGATCAGTTGAAAGCATATGATATATCGAATTGCCGTTGTAGTGTTTCATGTTCAACAGAGGAGAACCATTATTATGTTGGCGATGAACTAAAAACCTCTAAGCATTACTATATTGAAGTAGAGTGTAATTTTAGTTACCACCTAAACGAATGGTAATGCCATTTTGAATATGCAAAAAATATAAGAATCTGTGAAAAGAGATAACATCATTATCACAAAATTAATCAGAAAAGAGAGGCCATGACGACCTCTCTTTTCCTTATGCGCTACAGGCTTTTTATCAGTACATACCGCCCATACCGCCGCCCATGCCGCCGCCTGCGGGAGCCTCAACCTTGGGCTCGGGCTTGTCGGCGACCACGGACTCGGTGGTCAGAATGACCGACGCGATGGAAGCGGCGTTCTGAAGCGCGGAACGAGTGACCTTGGTGGGATCCACGATGCCCGCGGACATCATGTCCACGTAGACCTCGTTGTAGGCGTCGAAGCCGTAGCCCACCTTGCCCGAGGTCAGAATGGTGTTGACGATGACACCGCCGTCGAAGCCCGCGTTGGCGGCGATCTGGCGGACGGGCTCCTCCAGAGCCTTCAAGACGATCTTGACACCCGTCTTTTCGTCGCCCTCAACGGTATCCAGAACCTTCTCCACATCGGAAATAACGTTCAGGTATGCAGTGCCGCCGCCGGCCACGATGCCTTCCTCAACGGCGGCCTTGGTGGCGTTCAGAGCGTCCTCAATGCGGAGCTTTTTCTCCTTCATCTCGGCCTCGGTAGCGGCACCCACCTTGATGACGGCCACACCGCCGGCCAGCTTGGCCAGACGCTCCTGGAGCTTCTCGCGGTCGAAGTCGGAGGTAGTGGTCTCGATAGCGGCGCGGATCTGAGCCACACGAGCCTTGATGGCCTCGGTGTCCCCGGTACCGCCCACGATGATGGTGTTCTCCTTAGAGACCTTCACCTGACGAGCCTGACCCAGAACCGACAGATCAGCGTCCTTCAGCTCCAGACCGATCTCGGAGGAGACTACCTCAGCGCCGGTCAGGGTAGCGATGTCGCGGAGCATCTCCTTGCGGCGGTCGCCAAAGCCGGGAGCCTTGACAGCCACGCAGTTGAAGGTGCCGCGGAGCTTGTTGAGCACCAGAGTGGTGAGAGCCTCGCCCTCCACGACCTCGGCGATGATGAGAAGCTTGCGACCCGACTGGACAAGCTGCTCCAGAAGGGGCAGGATCTCCTGAATGTTGGAGATCTTCTTGTCGGTGACAAGAATGAGCGCGTCATCCATCACGGCCTCCATCTTGTCAGCGTCAGTGACCATGTAGGGGGAGAGGTAGCCGCGGTCGAACTGCATACCCTCCACCACCTCGGAGTAGGTCTCGGCGGTCTTGGACTCCTCCACGGTGATGACACCGTCGGCAGTGACCTTCTCCATAGCGTCGGCGATGAGCTGACCGATGACCTCGTCACCTGCAGAGATGGTACCGACACGGGCGATATCCTCCTTACCGTTGACCTTCTTGGAAGAAGCGGTCAGGGATGCCACGGCGGCGTCCACGGCCTTCTTGATGCCCTTGCGGAGCACCATGGGGTTCGCGCCCGCGGTGACGTTCTTCATGCCCTCGCGGACGAAGGCCTGTGCCAGCAGGGTCGCGGTGGTGGTACCGTCACCGGCGGCATCGTTGGTCTTGGTGGCGACCTCCTTGACCAGAGATGCGCCCATGTTCTCGGCGGCGTCCTCCAGCTCGATCTCCTTGGCGATGGTCACGCCGTCGTTGGTGATCAGGGGAGAGCCGTACTTCTTGTCCAGCACCACGTTGCGACCCTTGGGGCCCAGCGTGATCTTGACGGTGTCGGCCAGCTTATCTACGCCGCGGGCCAGAGCGTTACGGGCTTCAATGCCGTACAGAATATCCTTTGCCATTGTAAGTTACCTCCAAAAGTGTACTTGTGGGAATCAGTCTACGATCGCGAGGATATCGTCCTCGGAGAGAATGGTGTACTCGGTACCGTCCAGCTTGACGGCGGTGCCCGCGTACTTGCTGGCGATGACCTTGTCGCCCACCTTGACTGTCATGGGAGCGAGGGCGCCGTTGTCAGTGACCTTACCGGGACCGATGGCGATGACCTCGGCGATCTGGGGCTTTTCCTGCGCGGCGGCGGTCAGGAAGATACCGCCCGAGGTCTTCTCCTCCGCCTCGACGAACTTGATGACGACGCGGTTGGAAAGGGGATTGAGTTTCATGTTCATGCCTCCTATTGCAGTGCGAAAGTCGCATTTTTTATGGTTTTTTGCCCCCTGAACAGGGGTTTTGTTGGATTTTAGCACTCTTTTGCATTGAGTGCCAACCACATACATATTTTACACGAAAATCCTGAAAAGTCAAGGGGTTTTCGCTATTATTCACAAACTATTAACATAAGAAATGTTCAATTTACCGAAGGGTAAAAAAACGCTTCTTTTTTGAACGCGGGCGGCGTATACTCCCCCGAGGTGATGCCTGTGAAGCTGCTCATGACCGCCACGCCAATCTGCCTGTTCGGCGTGGGACTTTTCTATATCCTCCGTCTGCGGGGCTTTTACCTGCTCCACCCCCTGCGGTGCCTCCGCCTCCTGTTTTCGGGCAAAAGCGCGGGGGGCATATCCCCCTTCCGCGCCCTGACCGTCGCGCTGGCGGGGACGCTGGGAGTGGGGAATATCGTAGGGGTGGCCTCTGCTCTCTATTTTGGGGGAGCGGGGGCGGTATTCTGGATGCTGGTCAGCGCGCTGGTGGCCATGGTCCTGAAATACGCCGAGATCACCTTGGCCGTCCGTCACCGCCGTACCGACGAAGCGGGTCAGCCCGTGGGCGGCGCGCCCTACTACATGGAGGACGGCATGAGGGGACTGGGACTCCCCCGCTTGGGAAGGCTTCTCGCGGTGATCTTCTCCCTTCTCTGCCTCCTCAACGCCATCACTATGGGGAGCCTCCTCCAGATCAACGCCGCCGCCTCGGCCATGGAGGAGGGCTTTCGGGTTCCCCCTCTCGTGACGGGAGCCGCCGTCGCCGTCCTCGCCACGGTAGCGGCTTTAGGCGGGGCGAAGCGCATCTCGGCGCTCACCGAAAAGCTGGTGCCCTTCATGACGGTGGGCTTCCTCGTGGTCTGTATCGCGGTCTTGTTCCTGCGCCGTGACCGCATTCCCGCCGCGCTCCTGTCCATCTGGGAGGATGCCCTCCACCCCAAAAGCGCGGGAGCAGGGGTGCTGGGCTACCTGACGGCGGGGGGCGTTCGTTTCGGTGTCATGCGGGGGCTGGTCTCCAACGAGGCGGGGTGCGGTACCGCCCCCATGGCTCACGCCGCCGCCGATACCGATTCCCCTGCAAGGCAGGGACTTTTCGGGCTGGTGGAGGTCTTTGTGGATACCGTGCTCCTCTGTACGGTGACGGCTCTCTGCATTCTGGTCAGCGACAGCGGCACCGCAGCCTTTGGAGAGGACGTGACCCGCACCGCCCAAGCCGCCTTTTCCTCGGTGCTGGGGGAGTGGGCGGGTGGCTTTTTCGCCCTGTCCATTCTTCTCTTTGGGGTGGCGACGGTGATCTGCTGGGCGCACTACGGCATGACCTGCGCGGGCTACCTCACCCCGAGTCCAAAGAGCCGCAAGACCGCTGGGGGGGTCTATACCGTCCTCCTCGCCGCCTCTCTGGCGGTGGGCTCGGTCGCCACTCCCTCCCTCGCGTGGACGCTGGCCGATGCCGCCATCGCGGTCATGACCCTCCTCAACCTCCTGATGCTGACGGTCATGCATAAAGAAGTCAAAGCCGAGACGGAAAGCCTCCTTTCCCGTGTCCCCACGGGTCGAAAGTGCATATCCTGTAGGGAAAAACAACCCGAAAGGAGACAGCCATGACCACACTCCCCGCCATCCCCCGCCAGAGCTTTGCCGCCTCCAACTCCCGCGAGGGCTTCAAAAACTACTACGGCGAGATCTTTACCGACAGCCGCGTGGATCGCCTGTACATCATCAAGGGAGGCCCCGGGACGGGGAAAAGCCACTTCATGAAGGTGGTCGCCCGCCGCGCCCGCACCCGTGGCTATGCCGTCACCGAGTTCTACTGTTCCTCCGACCCCGCCTCTCTGGACGGCGTCATCCTCACCCGCGAGGGCTCCCCCGCCGTGGGGCTTCTGGACGGCACCGCTCCCCACCTCCGCGAGCCCGTCCTCCCCGGGGCGAAGGATGAGATCATCAATCTGGGGGTGTTCTGGAATCCCAAAGCCCTGACGGGGAAGCGGGATACCATCGCCGCCCTGAGCGAGAGGAAATCCACCGCCTACGCCCGCGCCTACGCCTGCCTCCGCGCCGCGGGGGAAATGGACGCTCTGGCGGATTCCCTCATGGAGAACTGCGTGGACACCCGCCGCCTGAACGCTCTGGCCGCCCGCATCCTCCGAACCCGGCCCACGGGAGAGAGCTTCGAGACCGTCCCCGCCCTTCGCCGCGCCATTTCCATGACGGGGAAGCACACCCTGCACAGCTTCGAGTCTGCCGCCGCCACCCTGATCCTCCCCGAGGGAGGCTACGGTCTGGGCTTCAAACTCACCAAAGCCCTGCTGACTCTCTCGGAAGCCCGCCTACAGCGCGTGTTCGTCTCCTATGATCCCCTCTGCCCCGAGAAGATCGACGGTCTCCTGTACCCTGACACGGGGCTCTGTGTTCTGGTGGGGGACGTGACCCCCGTCGAGGACACCCCCACCCGTACCGTCAGCCTTCGCCGCTATACCGACCCCGAAGCCCTCCGCGCCGTTCGCAGTGAGCTCCGCCACGCCATGACCCTGCGGGACACCCTCACCGATACCGCCCTCCGCCACCTGGCAGGTGCCGCCGCCCACCATTTCGAGCTGGAGACCCTCTACTCCGCCGCCATGGACTTTCGGGCGAAGGAGGAATATACCGAAAGGTTCTGTGGGGAAGCGCTGGAGGGGACGGGGGACGGTTGGATGAAAGGATAGTCCTTGACGGTATGTAAAATTGCGGTTTATCGGGCAGGGGCGAGGGGAACGCCAAAGGGAAACTTCTTGAAAGAAGTTTCCCTCTGGACTCTCTTCAAGAACTTTCAAAAAGTATTATTTATCAATGATTTTTTTGAAAGTT
>JAZNUO010000266.1:0-14108 GCA_045592305.1 Eubacteriales bacterium
CGTCCGCGCGGAACTCGCCGCTTCGCTTCTGCCCCAAGCTGCTGTTTACCCTGTTGGGAAAAGAAAAACGCAGGGTTGTCACCAAACGGGCGACTCACTGCGCGGCCGTCACTCTGACGGCCGTGCGGCCCCATGGCAAACTGCGACTTGACAGCGTGTCAGGCCATTTGCCCACCCGCAAATGGGCACGCAGATCAGGCGAAAGGATCCGTAAGGAAAGTACCGTGGGTACTTTCCTTGCGTGGCGCTCTTTTGGTACTTTTCTCTCGACAGGGAGAGAAAAGTACATAGAGTCTATTGCGCTGATAAATCCCAATTTCCATGATCCCGCGATGGAAAATATCACACACCAAAGGAGCTTACTATGGAATACCGTCAATACGTTGATTTTCTGCACAAAATTGAAAAGCTGAAGTGCCACACCCGCCATTCGTGGAATTCTGAAGGCAAGCGGGAGAGCGTGGCGGAGCATTCGTGGCGGTTGTCCGTGATGGCACTGCTCTGCGCCGACGAGTACCCCGAGCTGGACATGGTAAAGGTTCTGAAGATGTGCCTGATCCACGATTTCGGCGAAGCGGTCACGGGGGACATTCCCTCCTTTTACAAGACCGCCGACCACGAGGAAGTGGAGGCGCGGGCGGTGCGGGAGCTGGTGGGTGAGCTGCCTGCACCCATGGCCACCGAGTTCATCGCGCTGTACGATGAGATGGACGCCCTGGAGACTCCCGAGGCCAAGCTCTTCAAGGCTCTGGACAACATGGAGGCGGTGGTCTCCCACAACGAGGCCTCTCTGGATACGTGGATTCCCTTGGAATTCACCGAGAACATGGTCTACGGAGAAAAAGCCGCTTCCTTCTCGGACTGGACGAGGGGACTGCGGGCTGAGCTGCGCCGCGAGAGCGAGGAGAAGGTGGCCCGAGCGGTAGAGAACGGGTTTATCATCCCTACCGAGCAAGCGTAAGAAAACACCTGCTTCCCTCGCGCGCCGACCGAAAATCAAACAGAAAGCCTCCCGTTACCTTGGCGCAACGGGAGGCGTTTTTGGTGTCGGATCAATAGACCTTATTGATGAGGCCGTAATCCTTCTTCTTGTTGGTGTCGTCACCCACGTGGTACATCCCCTCGACGGTGAAGCCGTCCCAAGGATGCTTGCGGGCGCGGAGCAGGATCTGGAAGGCGCGGAGAACAGAGCCCTGGCTGAAGAGCAGAATCTTCTTGCCGGCATACTGCTCGTTGATGATGTCCATCACGTCCACGCAGTTGGCGATGACCATACCCCAAGAGGTGCCGCTGGGGGTTCTGGCGAACATATTGTTCTCCAGCTCACGGGCGATGAAGGTGGGGTGCTGGTGGATCTCCTCGAAGGACTTGTACTCCCAGCCGGTGTTGTCGATGCCGTGGAGCTTATGCACCTTGAAGGCCTCGAACTTCTGGGGGTAGGACATGATGATCTCCTTGGTGTGGACCACGCGGGGGATGGGACCGTAGAGAGCCACGTCAAAGTCGAACTGATCCAGCTCCTGAGCCTGCTTCTTGGTGATCTCGATACCCTTCTCGGTGAAGCCGCAGTTATCGGAGGTATCGCTCATGAACTCGTGCTTGGCCACGGCCAGCGTCTCGGCGTGACGGATCAGGTGGATGGAGGCGCACTTCACCTCGGGGATGGTAGTCCCCTCGATGTAATCGATCTTGCCGGTATACTGGTCAATATCGATACCCCACTTGAGAAGTCTGGAGGTGATGTGGACTCTTTCGGATACGGGAATGGTGTTGATGTCAAACATTGATTTCTGTTTCCTTTCTTATGTTTGGCTTTTTTGTTTGGCTTTTTGAAATTACTTGGACTTCATGAGAGCCTTGACCTTATCGGTCAGGTTGTTCTCGATGATGTAGTTGTATACGGACTTGGGAACCATATCGCTCCAGTCCACGCCGTCCACGATCTTCTGGCGAATCTCGGTAGAGCACATAGCCTTCTCGCGCTTGTCAAACAGAACGTGAGTGCCGTAGCCCAGCTCGCCCAGACGGTGGAGCTTCTCGTAGCCCCAGTCATCGTAGATGGTGAAGAAGGAGGTGGCGGTCAGGGGGACGTAGTTGTAGAGGATCTCGGGACGCTCGATGGGGTAGGGCGTGATCTCGAAGTCCTCGCGGGGGATACCTGCCTCCAGAAGAGCCAGCTTGACCATATTGAACCGCTCGTAGTAGGTGAAGGGGTTGGAAGCGGCCTCGCTTCTGTGGGGGTCGATATCCTCGCGGATGAGGGTAGCGTTCTCGGGGGACGTGATGCCCACGATGAGCTTCTTGCACTGAGCCTTGGCCAGCAGGGCATAGTTCAAGTGGTCGTTATGGAACAACTGAAAGCGTCCGTGGATGAAGCCTAATTCGATCATTGTTTATTTTCCTCCGTGGGTTGTATTGAAATATGCTTTTTTCATGATTTCTTTTCGCAAAAAGGGAGAGCTCGTCCGAGCGGTATCTCCTTCAAACGCAACACTGAATACCCGCTCGAGCTTCTTTTGGTAGCCCGTATCGGGGCAGACAAAGCAGCTACGGCTTTCCTTCAGGTCGATGATATTGATCATCCAGCTCTCTCCGCCGTCAAACCATCCGCCGATCTCGGGAAGCCTTTCCAGAACGCGGTGGGTATCCCACACGCAGAGCTGGGCGATACGGGGGGGCAGGACGGATGCGTCCTTCATGGTCTTGAGATCCCCCATCAGGGCGTTTTTCAGATCCTTCTCCACTTCCCCTTGCACCTCGGTGAAGTATTCCGCCCGCCAGTCGGGGCTGATCTGCCCTTGCTCGCAAAGAGAGGCGTAGGCGGCTCTGTCCTCGGGGGTGGTGTTGGAGGAGGTCAGGTTCAGGGTATTGTCCAGAATGGCGGCGACGAGGAGACGAGCCGTGGAGCGCGCCATACGGTCAAGCAGGCCGCAGGAGGTCCATTCTCGCCAGATCAGGGTGGCCGCCGCGCCGATGAACTCGATGCGGGTATTCTCCCCGATCCGCTGACTCCAGAAGTCCTCAAAGCCCGCATGGTGATCGTAGACCGCCACAACGCGGTCCAAGGGAACGCAGTCCTTGATATAGTCGGGGTCAGACACGTCCACGATGATATAGGAAGCGTCGTTTTCTCGGAAATCCAGGGGCAGAGCCCGCTTGATCCCCTCCTCCGCGATGAGGGAAGGCGTGACGCTGTAGTTGGCGGTCGCCCGGGAATAGGCGACGGCATTCTCCCCCCGCAGCCGCAGAAGCTCCGCCAGGGCGACGGCGCAGGCATACGCGTCGATGTCCAGATAGGTAGAGCCCGCAGTCACAATCAGGGGCGAGTAGTAAGACGTTTGATTCATACGATCCGATCCGAAACGGCGGAAAACCGACCGTTCTCTGTTTTTGATCCGCTCCTCGCGGCAGGAAATCCTCTCGCGGGCGGTTCCTTACGCAGGAGCTGACAATCTAACACATAATACCATATTTCTGTCAAATTGTCAATAGTTTTTCGATTGCTTTCAATTCTATTTTTGCGTTTTTCTGTTTTTTACGCTTTTTTTCCAAAATATGCCCCGCGCTTCCATCGCTTCCCCTCTCGTCCCGAAGGTAGCGCTCCTCTCGGTTTTTTACGGCTCCCCGGCAAGCATACCTGCCGCCGCCCGTGCATACATTACAAAAAAAACGAGAGAGGTATTCTATGAAGCGTTCCGCTCCGCTCTGGCAGCTTATGGGCTTCGCCGTGACCGCCCTTGGCGGTACTATCCTGCATTTCCTGTACGATTGGCTGGGGGAGGCTATCTGGGTCGCGCCCCTTTCGGGGGTGAACGAATCCACGTGGGAGCACATGAAGCTGCTCTTCTGGCCCATGCTTGCTTTCGCCATCGTACAGAGCTTTTTCTTCCGTGATCGGGAGGACTTCTGGTGTGTCAAGCTCCGGGGGATCCTCTTGGGGTTGCTTCTGATCCCCGTGATCTTCTACACCTACAACGGGGTGGTGGGCAAGTCCCCCGATTGGCTCAATATCGCCATTTTCTTTGTGTCCGCGGCGGCGGCGTATCTCTATGAGACGCGGTTGCTTGAGGGCGGCAAGGTGAAGTGCGGCTCCCCTAAATGGGCGGTAGCTGTGCTTGGAGGACTGGCGGTACTGTTCGTGGTTTTCACCTTCTTCACTCCCGAGATCGGGCTGTTTCGGGATCCCTTGACGGGGAGCTACGGAATCTGAAAAAACACCCTCGCTCCGATGGGGGTGAGGGTGTTCTTGGTTGCTTTACGCATGACCGTTTATTTTTCCCGACCGATGTCGGTGACGGTGGCGCTTGTCCCACAGGATATGCTCGTGCTCATGCTCGTGCTCCACGGTGTGAGTGTGGGTGGAGCCGTCGTGGGTATGGGTAACGGTATGCTTGTGGACGTGGCTGTGCTTCCTTGCCAAGGTGTCCATGACCACGATCACCGTCCCCGCGATCATGATGGCAAGACCCAAAAAGTATGTCCACGTCGGCTTCTCCGCGAACAGAGCAAAGGAAAGGGCGGTGCCGATGAAGGGCGCGACGGCGTAATAGGCGCTGGTTTTGGCGGCTCCGATCATGCCCTGCGCCTTAATGTAGAAGAAGATACTCAATCCGTAGGCGACAAATCCCAACAGAAGCGCCGGCGCGAGGTGACGGAGCCGAGCGAACCGCTCCCCCATCACAAGGGCTACGGTCAGGGAGCCGAGTCCCGAAAAGATGCCCTTCAGGAATACAACGTGGTAGGTGTTTTTGCCCGACAGATTTCGCGTGCAGTTGTTCTCCAGTCCCCAGCACTGGGTTGCCAGCAGAACGAGGATCGCACCCCACGAGAGCTGAAAGGACGCCAAGTCCTCAAAGGAAAGAAAGAAGCTGGACAGGGTAATGAGGGAGATGGCCATCCACATTTTCCCCGAAACCGCTTCCTTGAAGATGAGCAAGGCGATCAGGGAGGTGCAGACGATTTCGAAATTATTGAGCAGAGAGGCGCTCGCGGAGGCGCTGTCTAAAAGTCCGAACATCAGGAGAATGGGGGCGATCATATCCAGAACAATCATGCCCAGCACAAAGGGCAGATCCTTTTTGGTGATTCTCTCCCCCGTGTTGGAGGTTTTCTTTTTTGTGATCAGAAACACCAGACCGATCCCCATCCCCGCGCCCAGATACAGGTAGGAGGCCAGCATGGTGGGCTCGATATGCTGCAATAGCAGCTTGGAAAAGGGGATATTGATGGCGTACAGCCCCGCGGCCAGCACGGCGAAAAAGATGGCTACTACTTTCTTATTCATGTGTTTACCTTTCTGTTGTCGGTCAACGAGGTCATTATACCACACTTTCAGAAATCTGTCAATCATTTGCGCGATACCTATTCAAGAACAACCTGACGATTCGTTTGGAAACAGAAAAAACCACCGCCGCCGCGGAGACCTTTGACGCCACCTTCCCCCCAAAAGGAGAAGAAGCGGATGCCCTCCCAGGAGGAATTCTACATGTACAGCAGCTCGTCGGTGGTACGGTAAGTCCCAAGCGCCGTCGGGAGGTCGAAAGGCTTCCCGACGGCGTTTTTTGCTCACACACATTTTGCGAGGGGGCGGATTTCCCCGTCAGGAAGCGGTTGCTTTTTGTGAACAATGCATAAAAAAGTGTCGAATTTATTTTGAATTTTACCCGTTTGTATTGACAAATCCGGGATGTTGTGCTACAATAGTCCATGCAATTAGAACACACACGGAGGGGTGCTATGCTTTTCAGCTCGATGATCTTTCTTTGGGTCTTTCTGCCCATTGTTCTGATCGGGAATTTTCTTGTCAATCTGATTCGATTCAAAAATAAAAGAACCAAGATCCGCTTAAAGAACTGTTTCCTGCTCATGCTGAGCCTTGCCTTCTATGCGTGGGGCGGTATCTACTATCTGCTTCTCATGCTCTCGTCTATCGCGGTCAACTATTTCGGCGCGCTGATCATGGAAAAGGCGGCCAAGACGCCTGCGGCGAGAAAGTGGACGCTGATCGGTACGGTGATCGCCAATCTGGCCATGCTGTTCTTCTTCAAGTATTTCAACATGACAGTCACCGTCATCGAGGCGATCATGGGTCCCCTTCCCGAGGGACAGTCGGTCCTTGACGCCATGATCAATATGCAGGGTACCGGCAGACTCAGCCTTCCCTACATCGTGCTTCCCATCGGTATTTCCTTCTTCACCTTCCAGGCCATGTCCTACGTGATCGACGTGTACCGAGGTGACGCAAAGCTCCAGACCAACGTCTTTGACTTTGCCCTCTACGTCTCCCTCTTCCCCCAGCTCATAGCCGGCCCCATCGTGCGGTACAGCGACGTAGCCCTTGAGCTTGAGGACAGAACCGAGTCCATGGAGCTTATGGTACAGGGTATCAAGCGCTTCTGCTACGGCATCGGAAAAAAGGTACTGCTGTCCAACACCTTCGCGGTGATCGCCGACAGTATCTGGAGCGTTGAGGACACGACCACCCTCGGAACCGCTGTCGCGTGGTACGGCATCGCGGCGTACACCCTCCAGATCTACTATGACTTCTCGGGCTACTCCGACATGGCCATCGGTATCGGTAAGATGTTCGGCTTCCACTTCAAGGAGAACTTCGACTACCCCTACACCTCTCTGTCGGTTCAGGAGTTCTGGAGAAGATGGCACATCTCCCTCTCGACCTGGTTCAGAGAGTACGTGTACATACCCCTGGGCGGAAACCGCAAGGGCGAGTTCAGAACCTACCTCAACCTCTTTATCGTATGGTGTCTCACGGGCATCTGGCACGGCGCCAACTTCACCTTTATGGCGTGGGGTCTGTTCTACGCGGTGCTCCTCATCGTTGAAAGACTCTTCCTCGGCAAGCTGCTCAAGAAGAATCCCGTCAAGATCTTCAACTGGATCTACACCATGCTGGCGGTCATGATCGGCTGGGTGTACTTCCGCTCCAATACCATCACACAGGCCAATCAGTTCATGGGACAGCTCTTCAGCTTCACCGAGGGCAAGGGCGTATACCTCACAACCTATCTGTCCATGCAGAATATCATCACCTTCGTTGTGGGTATCCTTCTTTGCGGTCTTGTTCAGAGACCTCTCCAAAGGGTGTACAACGAAAAGCTCAAAGACAAGCTTCCCGTGCTTGCCCTTGACCTCCTCTGTCAGGCAGTCCTTCTGGGTCTTGCCATCATTATGATCATAAGCGGCACGTACAACCCCTTCATTTACTTCCAGTTCTGATTCAGGAAAGGAGACACTCCGTATGGCGAAAAAAATATACGGTCTGATCGTCATCATCCTATTCGCGGCTATGCTGACCCTGCCTACCGTCATCTGGGGCGGCATGATCGCCGTCGGCGGTGACGAATTTATCGCCGACAACGTGGCGGCTCAGCTCCTCGAGGAGGAGCTGCGAAGGCCCATGACCTTTGCCGAGGTTTTCGAGGGCAAGAAAAACGAGGACGGCACGGTTGAGCCGTTTTCGGTCAATGATCTGACCGCCAATCTCGAGGCGCTGTATAACGATTACGCGCCCTTCAGAACCATGCTTATTTCGGTCAAGAGAAGCCTGACCACCGCGCTGGAGAGGCCCTATGACCGAAAGATCAAGCCCGCTCTCATCGAGCTCTGGTACGGCGATAAGGGCGGCGGCGGAGACCCGAACGATACGGTTGAAAACCTTGACGACATCCTCAATCAGGGCTCAAAGCCCACAGAAACCGATCCCGTCGACGATCCCGTGGGGGACGTCTGCGAGCATGAATACGGGGCGGAGGTCACGGCCCCCACCTGTACCGACAAGGGATACACCACCCACACCTGCGCCAAATGCGGGGAGTTTTATACCGACACCTACGTAGACGCGACGGGGCACGCCTCGGAGACCTGGATCGTGGACAAGGAAGCCACCTGTACCGATACGGGCGCGCGCCACAAGGTGTGCGATGCCTGCGCCACGGTGTTCGCCGACGAGATCACGCAGGCGCTCGGGCACGTATATGAGCACGTGGTCACCAAGCCCACCTGTGCCGAGCGCGGCTACACCACCCACAGGTGCGTCAATCCCGGCTGCGATCAGGCGTACGCCGATACCTACGTAAGCTCCATCGGTCATCATTCCGAGACGTGGATCATCGAAAAGAACGCCACCGCCACCGAAAACGGGCGCAGATACAAGAAATGCGATGACTGCTCCCTGCGGTTCGTCGAGGAAGATATTCCCATGACGAGCTGCTCCTTCAAAAACTACGTTTATAATAACGACGCGACCTGCGTAAAGGACGGAACCGAGACCGCGGTATGCGAGGATCCTGTCTGCGGCAAGCAACATACGAGGGTCAAGGTCGGCACCGCGAAGGGTCACTCCCACAAGGCGACGGTCGTCAAGCCCACCTGTACCGAGCAGGGCTACACCCTTCACACCTGCGCCTGCGGCGATTCCTACAAGGACCTTTACGAAGCCCCCCTGGGACACAAGTCCGAGACCTGGTTGATCAAGAAGGAGGCCACCTGTACCGCCGCCGGTGAGCGATACAAGAAGTGTACGGTTTGCGGTAAGGGCTTCGCCAACGAAAGCATCGCGGCCACGGGACACAGCTATCAGGAAAGCACCGTAGCCCCCACCTGCGCGTCTCAGGGATATACGCTGCATACGTGTCGGAACGTCGGATGCGGTCATACGTACAGGACGAATATTACCCCCGCGCTGGCCCATCAGTACGAATACGTCATCGATCTGGCCGCGTCCTGCGGTGTAACCGGTGTCAGACACAAGGAATGCCGCGTTTGCCACGCTGCCCTCGCCGCCGAAAAGATCCCCATGGCCACGGCGCACAGCGGGTCCTCCGTTATCAAAACGGTCACACCGTCCTACGAGGACGCGGGATACACCCTCAAGAGATGCGACGTATGCGGGCGCGAATACCGTGATGACATTGTACCCAAGCTGATCGATACGAGGGTCTACCCCATAGAGTATCTGGGAAGCAACGGCATACTCGGGCGTGTCCCGAACCCGTCCGAGCGCGAGTGGCTCTTCTACAAGGACGATCTCTCCTGGTATAAGGGCGGCACGTATGACGCGAACGGCAAAACGAGCAACTACAACAACATCAAGCCCCTGATCGATTACTGCGAGTCCAAGGGCATCAAGCTTGTGATCGCGGTGTGGCCCAACAAGTCCACGGTATACCGCGAGTACATGCCCACCATTGACGGAGCAACCCCCGGAAGCAAGATGCAGGATTACGTGAACACGCTGAACACGCTGGATCCCAGAGTCCACGCCATTTTCCCGGTGGATGAGCTTCGCGCCTACAACAGCTACTTCCAGACCTACTTTAAGTACGATACCCACTGGAATATGGCGGGGGCGTACATAGGCGTTCAGGCCATGTACAAGGCGATCGGGCTTGAGACCATTGACCTGCGTCTGCTCCCTGCGACCCCCGTGTCGGCAAGCCTCAGCACCGACAACACGAAGTTCCACAACGGAAACAATCTCGACCTGATCAACATCGCGGGCTTTGGCGGCGTAAGACAGGAATTCAGCGATGATATTTGCTATGATATTACCTACCGTCCCGACGTTACCTATAGGGAATATTCCTACCGCAGCAATATGTCGAACAAGACCGAAAATCCCGCCATGTTCCTCGACAACGAGATCACGAAGAGCTTCTCCCCCGACGCGGCAAACGGCAAGATCGTATTCGTGGGAGACTCGTTCAGAAACTACGTGCGTCCCTTCCTCGCGAAGGATTTCAAGGAAGCGACCGTCCTGCATTACAGTTATCTCTCGGACATCCAGAAGGAGCTTCAGGCTCTTGGCGAGGGTGACGTGCTGGTGATCTCCCGTGTTGAGAGAGCCGGCGCGATGCACGATCAGATCGCGAAGGATATTTATGATATTGTTTCCTGATGAGCTCTGATATTTCCTGTATAGCATAAGTACAAAAGCGAAGAAAAGAGAGACAGCTCACGCCATGCGGAGCCCCGACGGGACGCATGGTATGGGTTGTCTCCCTTTGTTTTTGGAGTATAGGCGATTGCAAACTGCTTCAAATTTGGGGTTATCGGCAGGGGTTTCACCCCTGCACCCTACCAAAGGGACTTTTGAAAAAGTCCCTTTGGAATCTTCAAAACTTTTAAAAAATCATTGATAAATATTACTTTTTGGACATTCTTGAAAGGGGGTCCGAGGGAAAACTTCTTTCAAGAAGTTTTCCCTCGGTCGTTGCCCTCGCCCCTGCCCGTTAACCCCCAATTTGAAGGGCGGCCGATTATTCACGCTTTCAATTATGTAGTCCCGCAACGCCCCCCGACCGTATGGGGATCAGACGTTGCTTCCGTTCTGGATTGAATGTTTTTTTGTCCTGTTTTTCTGTAACCGAAGCATTCGCCGTAAAGCTTTTTCCCGACGTAGTCGCTATAACGGTAGCAGTCCCATCGGTAATACTCGTTCCAGTAGCTGACCATACGGCAATGCCCTAATTTCAAATACTCAAAATTGAGCCTGCAAAGCTCCTTATACGGTTCACTGTTTCTATCTTTTAGTTTTTGATAAACGGCCTCCAGAATTTCATATACGTATTCGTCGCAAATCTTTATAATGTATGGCATTGCCCATTTCGGCGTGTCGGAATCCAGCAGAGCCTCTATGTGCCTTTGGCGGACGTATCCGTCATAGCTTCTTGAAAAAATACAATGGTAGATGAACCGTTGCCGCTTTGTCAGTTTGTTGGAGAAATGTAATTTGTCACTCACATATATGCGATACGGAATTTCGATCTTTTCGCCCGACGGTAAGCGCCATACGGTCGTTTCGTCACTATACAATACGCCGCCGTAGACCTTGCTGATTACCGTCAAAGCATGGCAAACTGCTTCAACGTCCGCGGCATATTCTTTTGGAAACGCGCGCATAAGCTTTGATATCAGTCGATTCCTTTTTTTTGAAAAGAAGAAGATCATGACAATCACTCCCATCATCTTTCGTTTGCGCTGTTGGTGTCTTGCAAGTGTATTTTACCATATTGTGGGGTAGGATTCACGGAAAAAAAGCTGCGAACTGTATGAAATATCCGTCAATTCGCTTGCAATAACGCGTTTTTTCATGGAAATCCTATGTTTTCCTTGTGAATCCTTCTCTGCTAAAAGAAAAGGGGACAGTCGCCCGCCCCCCAATGGTATGATGATTACGCCACGATCCCCGCGTACCGCTCGCTCCCGAGTACCTCCATCATGAACACGTAGGGGTTCACGATGCCGCCCGCTACCATGGAAAAGAGGCGGGGGGTACAGCCCGAGACCAGCGCCACGCCCTGATCGTTCTTGGTGACGGGCTGCTGGCGGGTACGGGAGGCTACGTTCCAGAAGACCACCTCGGGGAGTTGGTAGCCGTGGTACCGAAACCGCTCCTTGGCGCTTTCGAACACGCTCCTGTCGGCGCGGGCTACACAGCGGTCGAACTCCATGTCGGAGATGATGATGAGCTTGGCGGGCAGGTCCTCGGGGAGGGCGCGGTTCTTCACCGCGCTGTTCAGGATGAGGTCGAACACCGCCTCCATGTTGGTGTTGGCCACCTCGTTGAAGGAGGCGACGTAGCGCAGTCGGTCGGCGAAGGTCTCGCCCTTGACCTCGATGAGCTGAGGTCTTGCCGAGAACTCGATGAAGTGGTTTCTGTACAGACCCGTGTTATGCTCGGCGAAGTACAGACCGAGGGACAGAGCCACGGCGGCGGGCAGGGGCTTGGCGTTCCAGTACATGGAGCCTGAGGTGTCGATCACGGCGAGGGCGTTTTCCTCACCGCCGAAGTCGGGTAAGGATGCCCAAGTCGCGTTCAGCACCGCCTTTTCCTGCTCGGTGACGGGCTTCATGAAGCTACGGGAATCCGAAACGTAGTAGTGATCGCTCAGGTAAGGCTCCACCAGCTCGTAGGGGGCGAGGGTATCCGCGTGGAGCTTTGCCTCGCCGGAGGATACCCGACTGATGAAGCTTTCGTACCGCCGGCCGTCGTTGCGGAGGAAGGCCTTGCGGTACTTGTACAGAGCCTTGGAGGGCTGCTTTTCGTAATCGAAGGTATAGTCCTTCTCGCGGAGGTTATTCTCGATAATGCGGATATGGGCGCGGAGAGCCACCAGAGCCTTGCGGTAGGCGGCGTCGGTCAGACCGAGATGGCGGGCGATCCGCTTGCCGTTTCGAACCGTCTCGGGGTTGGAGGCGTTGACCGAGGGGAGCCACTTGGCCAGCAGGGAGACCTCCCCGCCATTTGCCAGCGCGGTACTGTCCGCCTCGAATTGCGCCTTCAGAAGATCCAGCATCTCGGCCTCGCAGGGAGTCCCCATGAGGGTCAGGAGATCGTCGTAGCGGCCGTACTCGGCTACGCTTGCGAGGTTCTTGCGGACGCTTGCGGGCTCGTAGGAGGCCAGCCAGCGGAGGATGACGCGGAAGACCCTGCGCTCACCCAGACCCCCGCGGATATCGCGGGCGAAGAACAGGAGCTTCATGGCGGCGTCTCTGTTCTCGGTATAGGCGCGGACAAAGCGGGTGATCATCTCCTCATCGCTCGCGCGGCGCAAAGCACCGATTGTGGCAAAAAGATCGAGGCAGTCGGATCCTGTGGTGGCGTTGGACACGGCTCCGTTTTCGGTGTAGGCGGTATTCGCCTCGTTTTTCAGATACTCTAACATGAAGCTCACTTCCTTTTTCGTGTAAATTTTGCTTGATCTTGGTCAAGGCACCATTCATTGCGGGGCTCGAACCCGCGCAGGAGCTTGCGCTCCCTCTTCCAGTAGGCATGGAGGTTGCTGTTGGTGCCTTTCATTGTGCGGTGGGTAGGAATCGAACCTACGTCACGGGGATTTTAAGTCCCCACTCAACCACTGAGCTACCGACCGCGTAGGACAAGGCACTGTTGCATCGTTCCAATTACTGAGCATGATGGCTGTGAGTGCCTTTATGGTGTGGGGGGTGGAGGCTATGAACCTCCCCTCAAGAGCTTCCTCTTGCATTCTCGCGGAAACAGCCCCCCGTATAGCAAGGCGCATTTGCCGCAAACGCCATGCGGCACGGTTTTACGAGTCGTTGCTCAGAGCGCGCAAGTGTTGGTTGCTGGATGCGCCTTTTGGAGCGGATAGTAGGATTTGAACCTACGACCGACGGATTAGAAATCCGTTGCTCTCTCCCCTGAGCTATATCCGCATAAGCAAGGCGCATTTTTTAGATAAGGGTCGGTTCACTCCTCGCCTATTCTGACAATTTTGAATTGCTGGATGCGCCTTTAACAAAATGAAATTCAACTCCCCGTCAAACAAGACACCCCTTATGTCGGTACGAAAAGAAGGGTTATGAGTTGCTGTCCGTGTCTCTGGGGGAGAGGACGAGGAATGGCAAGTATTTTGGAGACTCTCCAAGCGATGAGCTTTTGAAAGTTTTCACCGTTTGCCATTCTCGGCATCAAGACGCAATCGGTGCCTTACCTCCGAGATGGCGGGTGCCATGCATCGGCATTCTTGGTTCGGGTATTGCTGTTCGCGTCTTTCACAAGATGTGGGGCTTTCGCCCGCAAGTGGTCAGACCTTACCTGACAAGGAATTACTTTTTCTTTGCTGTCCACATCTTTCTATCCTTAACGGCAAGTTAATCACCAACTGCATGAGTGGTTGGCAATTGTTAACCGATAAGAGCTGTTACAAGGCACATTTTTCAGTTCCAATACTGTTTGTTTTGTAGGGGTTGCTGTCTGTGCCTTTGGTGTAGCCGTTCTCTCGGCAGGCGTTCCCACGTCAAGCGCGCTCTCGTTTCTACAAATGATAACAACGGCTACTGCACCGCAAGTTAACATAATACCAGCAGGGTAAAAAATTATTAACGGTGCATTTTTCAAGATACGATTTTCATCTGACTGCCAAAGCAGCCCTCACGGCGCGGGGTGCGCTGACAAGCTTGCCGTCTTGCGAACGGGGCCCTTCAGTGCCTTGCGTGTCTTTTTGACCAAATGTGTTATGATGAATATTGCTGTGCGTATCTTTTTCAAGGCGCGTTATGACACGGTCGCTCGGTGTACAAAGTCAAATCTGTGGGATACGCGTCCCTTTAGAGGACTTATCCGG
>JAZNUO010000267.1:0-7697 GCA_045592305.1 Eubacteriales bacterium
CCCTTGTGGGCGAAAGAGTCGCGCAGATCAGGTGGTGGGTTTCTTAAGGGAGGCACCGTGGGTGACTCCCTTACGTGGCGATTCTTTTGGTACTTTTCTTTCGCCACGGAAAGAAAAGTACATATGCAAAACTCCCCGATAAACCGCAATTTGAAAAATCCAAATTTCGTCAAAATCGAAAAAGGATACCGCGCCAAGGATTTGCCCATACTGTTTTTAAAAAATGAAACAAAACCGCCGCCTGACTCTTTTTCCCCCGACCCGTAGAATCTGTCACTCATGAAACCGAGGGATTCGGTGCATGATAAGGGCGGTGGGCTGTTTCGCCCACGGTAGCTTTCAAAAGACAAGAGGATTTCGAGATGAACAGAAAATATATGAAACTTTGGGCGTGGCTTCTGGCGGTAGCCCTGCTGATCGCGGGGGGCGTTACGGTCACGTCGGCGGCACCGAGGGGCGGATCGGGAGCGGGCGCGTCCCCCTGCCCCGAATCGGTCTACGCGGGGGGCATGCCCTTTGGGGTGAAATTCTATACCGAGGGCATTTTAGTGGTGGGATTTTGCGATGTGGACGTGACCTCGGCGGGGGGCGGCACGCGGAACATCAACCCTGCCCGTGACGCGGGGCTCAAGACCCGTGACGTGATCGTGGGGGTCAACGGTCAGGCCCCCGTCTGCGCGGCCTCGCTCACCAAGGCGGTGGAGGAGTCGGCGGGGAAGCCCATTACCCTGACGGTAAGGCGGACGGTCCAGTCCCATGCCGCGAAAAAGCAAGGGGGAGCTGAGACCCGCGCCGCCGAGCTGACCGTGACCGTCACCCCCGTGAAGTCGGTGTCCGAGAACCGCTACAAAACCGGCCTTTGGGTGCGGGACAGCGGAGCGGGCATCGGCACCGTGACCTTCATTCTCCCTGACACGGGGGCCTTCGCGGGGCTGGGTCACGGCATCTGCGACGGGGACACGGGTGAGCTGATCCCCATGCAGCGGGGTCAGGTCACAGACGTGACCGTCAGCGGCATCGAGCGGGGGGAGGCGGGAGATCCCGGGGCCATCAAGGGCTACTTCGCCCCCGGCAAGACGGGAACGCTTCTGGGGAATACCCAATGCGGTGTCTACGGTGTGTTCTCGGAGCTTCCCGAGGAGGTCTCTGCCAAGCTCCCTGTGGGTACCAAGCAGGATCTGCGGGAGGGGGATGCCACCATCCTCTGTACCCTGGACAACGGCAAGGTAGGGCAGTACAGGGTGAAGATCACCTCCATCGACCGCGCCGCCACGGGCTCCAAGTGCTTTACTCTAACCGTCACCGACCCCGCCCTGATCGAAAAAACGGGGGGTATCGTGCAGGGCATGAGCGGCTCCCCCGTCATCCAGAACGGCAAGCTCATGGGGGCTGTCACCCACGTGCTCATCAACGACCCCACGGCGGGGTACGGGATCTTTGTGGAGAATATGCTGGGGGAGATGCCGGAGATGCTGCGGTGAGACAAGGTGAGAAATGGGGATGTTACGGTGTGACAGCCCCATTTTATCATAGTTCAAAGAAAAAAGCAAGCCTCCGCCGAAAAATCCCCCAAAACCACCCCGTCTGCCCGTATAAATTTTGTGCCATCTATTCCTTGACATCCCTCGCAGAATGTAGTATAATACAGACAAACCGCCCACCCGCGGTTGCCCCACGGGATCACCGTCCCGCCGCATCCATATCTTGTATCTTCTATCTGCCGAGCCCGCTCGGCGTGTATCTTGTATCTTTCCTCCAAGGAGGCCTGCCATGGCATACAGAAGAATCCTCACCATCCAAGACATTTCCTGCGTGGGTCAGTGTTCTCTGACCGTCGCCCTCCCCATTCTGTCCGCCTGCGGACACGAGACCGCCATCCTCCCCTCGGCGGTGCTGTCCACCCACACGGCGGGATTTTCCGGCTGGACCTGCCGCGACCTCACCGAGGATATGCCTGCCATTAATACCCATTGGAACAAAGAGGGTTTGCGCTTTGAGGCGGTCTACACGGGCTACCTCGGCTCCACCCGCCAGATCGATTACGTGAGAGCCATCATGAACTCTACCCTGACCCCCGAGGGTCTGCGCATCGTGGACCCCGCCATGGCGGATCACGGGAAGCTCTACCCCGCCTTTGATATGGAGTACGTGGAGGCTATGAAGTCCCTCTGCGCCTCCGCCGACTACCTCCTGCCCAACGTCACCGAGGCCTGCTTCCTGACGGGTATCGAGTACCGCGAGAGCTACGACGAGGCCTACATCGGGGAGCTTATGTCCGCCCTGCACAAGCTGGGCGCCAAGAATATCATCCTCACGGGAGTGGGCTTCCACCCCGCCCAGACGGGGGTCATGATCTCGGAGTCGGGTGTGCGTTCCTACTACTGCCACCGCAGACTGACCGAGAACTGCCACGGCACGGGCGACGTGTACGCATCTGCCTTCGTGGGGGCGCTTCTGAAGGGTCTGGACGCGTACACCGCCGCCAAGATCGCCGCCGACTACACCCTCCTCTGCATGGAGAACACCCGCGGGGACAGGGATCACACCTACGGCGTGAAGTTCGAGCCTATGCTGGGGACGCTGATGGATATGATCCGCATCGCTCGGAAGATGGCGGTCAGGGATTGAAAGCCGCAATTACATAAGAAACAACCGTCGGGAATGGGCTTCCCGGCGGTTGATTTGTTCTATCAGAAAGTAACCCTCTCCACCCGCAAGCACCGATAGGGCTCCCGATCCTCTAAGGTGAACACCACCCCCTGGGCCTCGATCGCTCCGTCGGCCACGGTGAACCGCGCGGGCATGTGGGTGCGCATTTTGGTGAGTACCGCCTCGGCATCGGTGCCCAGAATGCCGTTTACAGGTCCCGTCATGCCCAGATCGGTGACGTAGCCCGTCCCCTTGGGGAGTACGCGGGTGTCGGCGGTGGGGACGTGGGTGTGGGTGCCGAAGACCACGTTGACCCGCCCGTCCAGATGGTAGCCCATGGCCAGTTTTTCCGATGTGGCCTCGGCGTGGAAGTCCAGAACGGCGATATCGTAGTCACCCCGCTCACGGTCGAGGATGCGATCCGCCACCGTGAAGGGGTTGTCCAGCGGGTCCATGAAGGCGGTGCCCGACAGATTCATGCAGAGGATTCTGTACCCGCTGATCTCCAAGGTGGTGTAGCCCACCCCGGGGCAGGCGGCGGGGTAGTTGGCGGGGCGGATGATGCGGTCGGTGTTGTCGTCCAGATAGCCGTAGAGATCCCGGCTTCCGAAGGCGTGGTTGCCCAGGGTGATGAGATCTACCCCGCAGTCCAGCAGAGCTTCCGCGTCCCGCAGGGCAAGCCCGTGGATCTCGGAGGCGTTTTCGCCGTTGCAGATCACGAGGTCAGCCCCCAGAGAGGCGGCGGTTTTGCGGAGATTGTCCGACAGGTATTCAATAGCGCGGCGACCTACCACGTCGCCGATGGCAAGAATTTTCATGGTTACAGTCTCTTTCTATGCCCGTGAGGGCAAGGGATAAATTTGGGGTTATCGCTGCGCTCAAAACCCAAAGTGATTTGTGCCGCAGGCGGCACGTGATGTTCGCCCTACGGGCGAGTGATGTGCTCCCGTTGGTCGCGTGATGTTTGCCCTTTTGGGGCAAGTTTCGGAAAGAAACCCTACGGGTTTCTAAAATATAATTTTAATGGAGAGATCCGAAGGATCTCCTCCTCAACTCGTCCGCAAGGACGAATTTCACTTGCGCGAAGCGCAAATTTCACGCTCGCTTGCGAGCATTTCACACGCCGCAGGCGTATTTCACGATTGCGGTTTATCGGAACGATAAACCGCAATTTGAACGTCAGTTCAGAATGTTTCCGCTCCTCGCGTACATCTGCTCCACCGCTCGCTTCAGTTCGGGATACCCCGTGAGCTCGGGATCGTCGGCGAGCATCTCTTTGGCGTGCCCAAAGGCGCGGTTCATCAGCTCGGCATCCGACCAGCTCTCGGCCAGACGGAAGCCGCCGCTCTGGCGGATGCCCGCTCCGTCGGCGGGGGCTAAGAAGTCGCCGGGCCCGCGCTGGGCGAGGTCTTTTTCGGCGATGGCGTAGCCGTCGTAGGTGGTGCGCATGACCTCGAGGCGCGCCTTGGCGGTCTCCCCGCCGCCGTTTCGGATGAGGACGCAGTAGGACTTCTTGGTGCCGCGACCGACCCGCCCGCGGAGCTGATGGAGCTGGGAAAGACCGAAGCGCTCGGCGTTCTCCACCAGCATGAGGCAGGCATCAGGCACGTTCACACCCACCTCAATGACGGTGGTGGAGACCAGCACTTGAATCTCCCCCGCGGCGAAGGCGGTCATGACCTTGTCCTTCTCGGCGGGCTTCATTTTACCGTGAACGAAGGCGATCTTCAGGTCGGGAAGCCGCTCCTGCAGCTCGGCGGCGTACTGAACGGCGGCCTTCATGGGGAGGGCTGATCCTACCGCAAGGCGCGCCATGGCGGTCTGTTCCCCCCCGAAATCGGCGGAAATGGGGATGAGGGCGGTGTCCTCGTCGCTCTCGGTCTCCTCCACGGCGGGGCAGACCACGTAGACCTGACCGCCCCCCTCCACGTTCTTGCGGATGAAGGCATCCAGTCTGGCGCGGTAGCTCTCGCCCACCACGAAGGTATCCACCTGCTGCCGCCCGGGGGGCATCTCGTCGATGCGGGAGACCTCCAGATCCCCGTACATCACCAAGGCAAGGGTGCGGGGGATGGGGGTGGCGGACATGACCAGCAGGTGGGCATTCCGGTTCTTTTCGGACAGGGTCGCCCGCTGGTTCACACCGAAGCGGTGCTGTTCGTCGGTGACAACCAGACCCGGTGCGGCGAAAGTGACCCCCTCGGACAGGAGGGCTTGGGTGCCGATGACCACGTCCAGCCGCTTGGCGGGATCCTCAGCGGCGAGGGCGGCGTAGATTTTTTTCTTTTGGGCGGCGGGAGTGTGACCCGTCAGGAGCGCGCCGCGGATGCCCAGCTTCTCAAAGAGGGGGAGCAGATCGGCGGCGTGTTGGCCGGCGAGAATGGAGGTGGGGACCATGAGGGCGGCCTGTCTTCCCGCCTTGACCGTGATATACATGGCGGCGGCGGCGCAGACCGTCTTACCGCAGCCCACGTCACCCACGATCATGCGGTTCATGGCGGTGTCGGAGGCCAGATCTCTGCGGAGATCGGCGAGGACGCGGCTCTGGGCACCCGTGAGGGCGTAGGGGAGGGCATTCAGGAACTCGCGCATCGTTGCCTCGCTGACCTTGCAGATGGGCGCGCCCTTGACCCTTGCGGTGCGTCCCGCCGTACCCAGACCCAGGGCAAAGCGGAAGAATTCGTCAAAGGCCAACCGTCTCTTGGCGATGTGGAGGCTTCGGAAGTCGGCAGGGGCGTGGATCTCGCGGAGGGCGTAGCCCAGGGTACACAGCCCCTCGGCGGCGCGGACGGATTCGGGCAGAGGATCCTCCACAAGGGCGGTAGCGGGGAGGCTTCGGCGGACGTGATCCGCGATCATCTTGTTGGAGATGCCCTCGGTCAGGGGGTAGACGGCGTAGAGGGGGGGCAGAGGACGGCTCTCCACGAAGGGCTCGAAGGCGGGGGCAGTCATGGCGTAGCGATCCTTGCCCGCGACCTCCACCCGACCGTAGAAGCGGAAAACCCCGCCTACGGCGAAGGTGTTGCGGAGGAACTCCTGATTGAAGAAGGTAATATCGCAGGTCCCGCTCTCGTCAAAGGCGCGGAATTTCAGGACCGTCATGCGCCCCTTGACGCGGCTGACCCGCGGTTCGGTGGAGACCGTCAGGAGGGTGGCCATGCGGGCCTTGCTGTTCCGGTACGCCTCGTCGCGGGACTCCGCCAGCGCGCGGATATCCCCACGGTGCTCGTAGGCGCGGGGGAAGTGGTAGAGGAGATCCTCCACGGTATAGACCCCCATTTTGTTGTAGGCGGCCTTACGGGTGGGGCCTACGCCCGACAAGGCTTCTATGGGGGTGTGCAGGTAGGGCATAGGCGGCTCCTTTCGGGAAAATGTGTTCGGGCGATGGCAAAATGCCGGAAATTTGGGTTTAGCGGCAAGATACAAAGATACAAGATACGAGATACAAGATATGTAAAAATCATACGGTATCGCTCGTGTTTCTATCTGGTATCTTGGATCGGGCAGGCTTGGAAGTTTCTCTTGACAAAAATCGCGGTTTCTTGTATAATATACCTATATTATACCCCAAGGAGGTCATTATGTCAAGAGGAATCATTGTATTGGACGCGGGACACGGTCAGTTTGGGAACCGCTATCCCCTGCTGGAGAACACCTACGAGGGCACTCAGAATTTCAAGCTGGCCGCCAGACTCAAGGCAGAGCTGGAGGCGCGGGGCTTTACGGTCCTGCTCACCCGAAACAGCATCGAGGATGACCCCTCCCTGGAGGAGCGGGGCAAGCTGGCGGGGGAGAGTCATGCCGCTCTGTTTTTGTCCATCCACTCCAACGCCCCCGGCTCCTCCTCCTCTCCCGAGGCCTACCACGCCGTCCGCGGCTCGGAGGTCTACTACTCCATGGCCGACAGCGAGCGCAACGCAAGGATCGCCCGCGCCCTCAACGATGCCGTAGTGACTACTATGCATACCACCGACCGCGGCATCAAGACCCGCTCCTATCCCGATAAGCCCGAGATCGACTACTACGGCGTTCTCCGTCATTCCGCCGCCTACGGCTGTCCCACCGCCTTCATCATCGAGCACGGCTTCCACACCAACCCCGAGGACGCGGCGTTCCTCTCCGACGACGACTGCCTGCAAAAGCTGGCCGTGGCAGAGGCCGAGGTGATCGATCGGGTGCTGTAATCCTCCGAGCCGCCCGAAAGGAGCCTTTATGCGTATTGATTTCACCGCCTCGAAAGGCAGAATCAAGCCCATGCACGCCATCAACAACGCTCCCATGCATTGGACGTTCTGCGACGCGTTTCGCTACCTCACCGAGGCGAACATCCCCTGCGCCCGCCTCCACGATACGGGAGGGCTTTTGGGCGGCGGGATCTTCGTGGACGTTGCCAATATCTTCCCCCTGTTCCACGCCGATCCCACCGACCCCAAAAACTACGAGTTTGGCTTCACCGATCACCTGCTGCGGGAGCTGTGTGCCGCGGGGGTCAAGCCCTTCTACCGACTGGGCTGCACCATCGAAAACTACCATCCCTCCATCGGCCACCGCCGCTCCCTCCCCCCGTCGGATCCCCACAAGTGGGCGGTGATCTGTGAGCATATCATCCGTCATTACAACGAGGGCTGGGCGGACGGCTACCGCATGGGCATCGATTACTGGGAGATCTGGAACGAGCCCGACAACGAGCCCGTGGCCTCCGAAAATCCCATGTGGAAGGGAAGCATGGAGGAGTTCTTCACCCTCTACGAGGTGTCTGCGAACCACCTCAAAGCCTGCTTTCCCCATCTCAAGATCGGCGGCTACGCCTCCTGCGGCTTCTACTCCATCCTGAACAAGGGAGTGGCGGCTCACGCCAACGTTTCCCCTCGCTTCGACTACTTCGTGGAGTTTTTCGAGAGATTCCTCTCCCACATCACCGCCGAGGGACACAAAGCCCCCTTGGACTTCTTCTCGTGGCACTCCTACGCGGGCGTGGAGGATACCGTTGCTTTTGCCGCCTATGCCCGTGAGACCCTGGACAGGTTTGGCTTCACCGACACCGAGAG
>JAZNUO010000268.1:0-7487 GCA_045592305.1 Eubacteriales bacterium
CGTTTTCATATTCACTTACTCCTCCACGCTGTACGCGCACCACGCGCCGTTGGTGAAGTCGGGGAAGGCTACGGGTGCTCCACCCTTGGCGATGGACTCCTCGGAGAGAACCGTGACCGCCATCCAGGCCGCGCCGTCGTACACGTCGATGGGGCAGGGCTTGCCGAGGCGCACGCACTCAATGAACTCGTTGTAGACCAAGCCGTCCATGCCGCCGTGACCGCCGCGGATGCCGCCCGCGAGGTAATCCACCCAGACGGGGTGACGGTACTTCTCAAAGTAGCGGCTCTGGTTGTTCCACTCGGGAGACCAGTCCCAATACTCCTTGCCGCCCATGTCGGCATCGATGAAGAAGGAGCGGGTGTCCTCCTGATACATACCCTTGGTGCCCTGTACCGTAAAGCCACGGCTGTAGAAGCGGGGGAGGGAGGTGTCCAGATGCAGGGTGATGGTCTCGCCGCGGGCGCACTTGATGACGGTGGTCACTACGTCGCCTTGGGCGAATCTGGCGGTGGTCAGCGCGGGGTTGGCGTTGGAGTGGCTTGCCGCGAACTCGTTGAGGCCTGCCGCCTTGGAGGACACCGACACCAGAGACAGGAAGCGGTTGCCGCGGTTGATGTCCAGAATCTGAGCGATAGGACCCAGCTCGTGGGTGGGGTAGTTCTCGCAGTCGCGGGTCAGGTAGTTGCGGAGACGGTAGTGGCGGTTCTCCTTGCCGAATACGATCTCCTCGCGCAGATCGTGGCGGTAGCCGCCCTCGCAGTGGACAACGTCACCGAACAGGCCTTTCTTAACCATGTGCATGACGGTCATCTCGGCCTCGCCGTAGCAGCAGTTCTCCAGCAGCATAAAGGGGGTCTTGGTTCTCTCATAGGTGTGAACGAGCTGCCAGCAGTCGTTGATGGAGTAGGCGCCGCCCACCTCCATACCCACGGCAATGCCGCGCTCCATGGCGTACATGGCGATGGGGAAGTGAGACTCCCATGCGCTCATAATGAGGACAGCGTCCACGTCGTCGCGGTCAAGGACCTCCTTGTAATCCGTGGAGGCAAAGGGGCGGTTGCCCTCACCGTAGGCGCGCTCGGTCGCGTCGGCAGCGCGGGTCACGCGATCCTCGTACAGATCGCAGACGGCGGTGATCTTTACGTTATCCATGTGCAAGAGCAGGGATTTCAGTACGGAGTATCCACGGCCGCCCAGACCAATGGCGGCGGTTCTGACTTGATTCATATTGTTGTTCGTCCTTTCAGGGGGGATATACGCATATTGTACAATAATTTAGCGGGATTGTCAAGGGGTTAGCGGAATATTTTGGGGTTGAGTTTGCAAAGCCATGACTTCCACCCCGAATTTCTCGCCGCGGCGCGGGAATTTGTAAATAAATGTCCCAACCCCTTGCAATCCATGCCCAAAAGTGCTATAATAATACTATAATAAGCAGTAGAAAAAACATGAAAGCGAGGTAAGCTCATGAAGCTACAGGAATCGGGGCAGATGTATCTGGAAACCATTTACGTCCTCTCCAAGGAAAAGCCCGCCGTCCGTTCCATCGACGTCAGTGAATTCATGGGCTACTCCAAGCCCAGCGTCAGCCGCGCCATCGGCATTCTCCGAAACGGCGGGTACGTGGAAATGTCCGAGGACGGCTCCCTGACCCTGACCGAGTTGGGGCTGTCCGTCGCCGAGAAGATCTACGAGCGACACACCATTCTGACCGAGTTTCTGACCCGCCTCGGGGTGGATCAAGCAACCGCCGCCGAGGATGCCTGCAAGATGGAGCACGTCATCAGCGACGAATCCCTGACCGCTCTGAAGCGTTTTGTGGAATCCTGACCGTGAAAAAACACCCCCGACAGACCGTAAAATCTGTCGGGGTTATTTGCGGCGGGAGCAAGCCCCGCACTACGTACAAGCACCCTTGTGAGAAGCAGCCCTTGTGGGGGCTTTTTTCTTTTGATCTCACTCCATCCCCTTGACCGCGGCCAGAGAAGCACCCCTCAGGGCGCGGAGGAGGGCCTCGTCGGTTTCGGTGAGGCGGTAGGTCCTTCGGGTGACGACGAGATCGCGGTAGACTGTCCCACCCACCAAGGGACGCTGGATCAGACCGTACTTTGCCGCCAGGGAGGGGGGCATGGGGGCGGCGCAGAGGTACAGGGTGGGATCCATACCCAAGAGAGCGTACAGGGAGGAACGCTCGGTGAGACGGATCTCCTTGCGAGGGGTGGATCCGCTTGCGGCGTTGTGCTCCAAGGAATCCTCGCTGATGATCTCACACAGACCCGCGAGATGAGCGGTACCGATCTGCTCACACCCCGCGAAAGGGCTGCCCAGCCCCGCCAGAATCACGGGGGTGAACTCGGTAAGGGTCTCCCACTTCAATTCCCGCGCGGTCAGCTTCTCGCTATAGTAGCCCTCGAAATGCAGGGGAATGCGGATGATCCCCAGCCCGCAGTTGCCCGTGGCTACCTCCTCCATGGCCTCGGTAGCCCCCACCTCGCGGCAGGAGACCGAGAAGCGCCGGCTCTCGGGGAGGGAGGCGCAGAAGGAGACAAAGGCGTGGGACAGGTAGGCCGAGCGGGGAAGAGCCACCGACAGGCTGTGGCAGACCTCCGCGTCTCCGCTGAACATGGTCTCCAGCTCCCCCACCTCCCGCAGGATGCGCTCTCCCGCCGCCAGCAGCTTCTCCCCCTCGGGGGTGACGGTCATACCCGTGCGGGTGCGCTGGAAGATGGAGATGCCCAACTGCCCCTCCAGCTCCTTGACGGCGCGGGAGAGGTTGGGCTGGGCCACCGACAGATTCTCGGCGGCCTTGGAGATGGAGCCCGTGCGGGAGATCTCCAGCGCGTATTTCACATATTGCAGATTCATACGGCCGTCCTCTTCTTGCCGAACAGGCACTTTTTGGGAGCGGGCTCGGCGGGGGCGGGATCGTAGGTCTCAAAGAATTCCAGAATCTTCTTCTTGTAGGCCTCGGGATTGACCAGAAAGCTCAGCCCGTGCCCCGCTCCGTTGATGACGAGGAGATCCTTGGGAGCTTGACAGGCGTAGTAATTCTCCAGACTCATGCGCCACGGCACGAAATCGTCGGCATCGCCGTGGACGAAGAGGCAGGGAATGTCCTTGTTCTGAACCATAGCCTCCAGAGGGGTGTAGTCCTTGAAGGTGAAGTTCTCACGGAGCTTGCAGTTGAGATTCACCGCCGCCAGAGTGGGACCTGCTATCCTGCCGATGTTCTTCTCCAGGGTGAGCTTGATGATCTCGTTGGGTGTAGAGTAGCCGCAGTCCGCGATGATGCCGCAGACCCGCCCCGAAATGGGCAGACCCGCCGCCATCAGCACGGTGGCCGCGCCCATGGAAATACCGCAGAGGTAGACAGGCAGCCCGCCGTGGTTCTGATCCAGCCAGTCCAGCCAGGTCAACACGTCATAACGCTCGTTGATGCCGTAGGAAATCAGATCGCCGCCGCTCTCCCCGTGGCAACGCTGGTCGATGAGGAGGAGATTGCAGGCGTTCTCATGGAGGAAGGGAGAGCTGGCGGAGAAGTCCACACACCAGCGGCTGTGCCAGCCGTGCACCATGATGACGGTGCGCTTGGCCCCCTCGGCGGGGTACCAATGAGCGCGAAGGACGTAGTTGTCACGACTGCGGAGCTCCACGAGCTCGGTAGGGGTGTTCCTCAGAGCCTCGGTCATCTCCGCGACGGCGGGGTCGAGGGGAGCGGGCTCAGCCCCCGTGCCAATGGCGATCAGCGCGTCGGTGGCGGGGGTGCGGCGGCGGGCAATGACGGTGGTCATCAGCTCGGTGTAGACGGCGGCGGCGGTCAGGGCGGCTCCGCCAATGGCCAGTCCGATCCCCGTAGCGATGCGGGCGGCGGGACTCATCTTTTTACTCATGGGCTGAAACCTCCGTTTCTTCGTTCTCCTCTGCTGCCCCGCAGGGGCACTTCGTTTGCGCCTCGGGCGCATCATTATTCGCCGTATCAGCGGCAAGATCATTCTCCGTATCCACGGCGACCTCATGGGACGCGGCGGTGTCCGCCTCCTTTGCCCGAAGAGCGTCATACTCGGCGCGGGTCATGAGAGGCTCCTCCGACTCGGTCTCGGGGTGGAGTCGCTCACGGCGGGCGCGGACGCTGTGGAAGAGCAGGAGGGCTCCCAGCGGCACCGCCATACGGATGAACCACTCGTGAAAGATCATGATAAAGGTCTGATCCACCTTGCCGTCGGTCTGGGGAATATCCGCCCCCATCTCCAACGCGGCGGCGTACATACCGTCGCTGACGTGTCGCAGGTAGGGAAGCAGGATCAGGTAGGTAAAGACCGTAACCAACGCCACCTCCCAGAACATCTCTCTTTGGGCGGTACCGTCGTGACGGTCGTGCTTGGCGTAGACCATCCCGTGGAAGATACACAGAATGATCCAAGGCAGGGCAAAGCTCACCTGCTTGAGGATCCACGCGGAGGTTTTGCTCTCCTGCTCCAGAAGGCGGGCGTGGAAGAAATCAAGGGCGGTATATTTGCAGTACAGGCAGGCGGCAACCAGCACCGAAAGGAACGCTCCGCAAATGAGGACGCGGAGGATGCTGAATCGGTAGCGGCGGTCTGCGGAGGTAGGCAGGGCTTGTGTGGCGGTCATGGAATTGCCTCCAATATATATATTCTGATATAGTATACCACAAAAAAAGGGATTTGTCCAGTAGACGGGGATGGATTTAACAAATTTGATACGATTTGATACGACTGAAACGAAAAACGGATACTACACATCCGGTTTGTGCGGTATCCGTTTCTGATTTTATGTCTTTGAGTGTTCGTGCGTTTCGTGATGTGCATGGGCATCAGGGTCGGTGTGACGCTTGTCTCGGAGAATATCGTGTCTGCCTGTTTTCTTGGCGTGATAGTGTATGGCCAAACGGGCGAAATCGTAGGCGTTTGTGACACAGTGAACACGAATGGTATTCTGACCCGAACGGAAGACCAAGGTGTCGCCGTTGAACAGAAGCTCATTCTTTACGATCACGCTATCCAACTGATCGATGGAAATACGGGTCATTTTGGATAGCTTGCCGTTGGGCGTCATAGCTGAGAGAAACAGCCAGTCGCGGCTGACCTCGACGCGATACTGATAGAATCGCTTGAAAGCAAGGAACAGAAGTCCCGGAAGCGTGCCAAGCAGGATATACGCGATGGCGATCCATGCCAGAGTGACCTTATGATATGTAAGCGACGAGATCAGATTGGAGTCGAAATAGATGTCGATCAGATTGAACCCGCAAAAATGGATCTCTGCGGTAAGTTGATCGTCAGATACCCTACAGTCGGTCAAAATGACCAGAAAAAACAGCAGAACGGCTGCGTAGAGAATGTAGAGAACGATGCCAATATCGGATATGGAGCGGACACGGATACGCGCTTTGCCTTGGATCTCGTCTTGTTCGGATACGGGTGAGTTCATGTTGCTTCCTTCCTGCGAATGTTTTTTCCGGCATCAGCTTATCCTCACGAGAGGAGTTCCGGAAGATACGATGATGTCGTTACTGAGAGAGGGGGGGGGAACAGAATCCTGTGGCGACAGGTGTTCCGAGTTTTGGTGTACGGAACACCATGCATTATATCACAAAAATTATCAAAAGTCAATAGTAATATCTGAAATTAGCAATAAAATAACTGAAATCAGCAATAAAAATTTTCGAATATCCTCGAAATATCCTCGTTTTTGTGAAAAAAAGAAGCAACGCGAGCAGAAGTTCTTTTTCCTTGTTCATTCAATTCCGGCATAACGGCTTCTCAATCGGAAAAACGGAGATGCCAGCCGTTATGCCGCCCTCTGTCAGAGAAGATAGGTGCAATCTTCTCAAGAGCCGAGCAGAGGGGGTCTCTTTTCCGTATCAATGGAATCAAAACCGAGCATATTATACCACAAAAAACGACCAAAGTCAATACCAATAGCTAAAAATAAAGCAATAGATTTCTTCAATTTTAGTTATTGGTGTAATATTCTTATAAAGAAACCTCACTACGAACCAAAGGAAGGCGGATTTATGCAGGTAGATTATAAATTGATCGGAGCAAGGATTAAGGAGCGGAGGAGATTCAAGGGATATACGCAGGAGAGGCTGGCGGAGAAGCTGGACGTATCCGTAGGATATATCAGTCAGGTGGAACGGGGGATCACGCACATCAGCCTGGACCTGTTGGCGGCTGTTTCCACCGTGCTGGAGTGTGACATGGCGGGGCTGGTCGCGGGATCGGCTATGAACACGGAGGTCTATATGCGAAGTGAGATCGGGGAGCTGTACAACCGGCTCAACCACAGAGAAAAGCAGTTGACGCTGGGATTCATGGAGCTGCTTCTCAAGAACAGGTAAACGAGTACAAAAGGAAAGGGCCGACAAAGGGCGACTTCTCATAAGGAAGTTTGCCTGATGCACGGTAGGGGCGAACTGTGTTCGCCCGCGGGAGACCGGATGTCTCCCCTACGGATAAGCAAAATTTGATACGAAGAAGACAAAGATAAACCCCGACAGATTTTCAAACGGTCTGTCGGGGTTAGTTTGTTCAGTTCGATAAATTGGAATTTACTTAATAGATAACTGTTTATCTCTTATCTTCAAACATGCTTCAATATGCATAATCCAATGTCTTGAAAATGGCATCTGAATCAATCCTTTTACATCTTTTCCACACCAATAATCAATTAACCAATAGGCATTTTCATCTACACTTACTACATTTAATTTTTCCAACTGTTTTCTTCTTTCATCTGATATTTTTTCCTTCATATCACTATATGTAAGTGTCTTTAAAATCTGTGTTGTTGATTTATCAACATCACCAATATAATTATACAGTTCTTCAATAGACAGTTTCTTAGAAAACTCTCCAATTTCTTCTTTTACAAGTTCATTTGCTGTTGTTATAATCGGGGATTTTATGCGACTTTGATAATCTCCCTTAAACAAAATTTGTTCATCATTTGCAATAAGCGAATGTGCTACAATATCCTCTATACGAAAAATATGCCACAAGGAATATGCAATCGTTTTGTTATGATAACCTTTTACGTTCATATAAGGCATAGCACAAAAATCAGCATCCGACAGTTCATTCCTAAACTGCATAATTTGTTCCATTAGGCTTCTGCGAAGTTCTAATAATGTATCTATACCCTTTGCAAAAGTGTCTTTTCTCTTAATTTGTAACTGTAAGGTCTTATTCATTTCTGCCCATTCTTTATTCATAAATTAGCACCTCGCTAAATTCAAGTTTTGCGAACTGATTTCGCGTCTTTACAGCGCCCGGACACGGGGGGAATACTCCGCCGCCAGGCGCAGATTGTGATCCTCCGGGCCGGGGCAGTTGGAGCTGCGGAACACCTGGGGTTCGATGCCCCGCTCCTGCAGCAGCTTGGCGTTTCCGCAGAGAATGTCATTACCCTGCAAAATGGCATGGATGCCCTTACCGGGCAGCTCCAGCATCTTTTCGGGA
>JAZNUO010000269.1:0-5224 GCA_045592305.1 Eubacteriales bacterium
GGCATCGTGGTCAATCTCTGCCGTACAAAGAGCTTTGCGTCCACCAAGAACGTCTTGAAGGAGATGGACTACCAGACCCTGCTCCTGCTGGCTTCCCTCTTCGTGGTCATTCAGGGCATCACCTCGGCGGGGGTCATCGACAAGCTGGCTGAAGTGCTGGTCAAGATGGGCGGCGGCAATCTGTTCCTCATGTACACCGTCATCGTCTTTGCCTCGGTGCTGATCTCGGCGGCGGTGGACAACATCCCCTATGTGCTGACCATGCTCCCCGTGGTGACGGGGGTGGCGCAGGCTATGGGGGTGGAGCCTTACGTTCTGTACTTCGGTCTGCTGGTTGGCGCGACTCTGGGCGGCAACATCACCCCCATCGGCGCCAGCGCGAATATCACGGGTATCGGTATCCTCCGCAAGGAGGGACATGAGGTCAAGGCTAAGGACTTTATGAAGATCAGTGTGCCGTTTACCTTGACGGCGGTGCTTTCGGGGTATTTGTTTATTTGGATCTTCTGGGGGCTTCTGTGATTCGCGTCCGAAGGGCATATCTCGCCCGCGGGGCAGTACCCCACAAAATCGCTACCCTGAAGTAATTGCGATATGCCCTACGGGCGTGAAAGGAGTCTACCATGAACATCATCCACACCACCCTCAACATCGGCGCCACCGCGCCATTACCCGAATGGAGACCGTGATGAGTCAGAAGAACACCCTCCCGCTCAAGACCCAATACCGCATCGCCGCATGGTTTCTCGCGGCGGTCTCTGCACTCCTCATCCTGCTTCTTGTGGAGTCCGCGCTGGATATTCCCCTGCTCCACGCCACCCGTGAGGACCTTCCCCGCAGGGAGTACACCTTTATTTCTCTGCGGGTAGACGAGGATCCCGAGGACGGCAGACGAACCTATCTTATAACCGTGGAGGAGGAAACCCTGCCCCTGCGAATCCCCGAGCTGATGGACTCGGCGCAGCTTCGCTCGCGGCTGGAGGGCTTCGAGGCGGGGGACAGATTCTACTGCTACGTTGACGAAAATTCCGCCTCCTTGGAAGCGGTGGAGATGGGGGTCTATACCTACGTCGATTTTTACACCTTGGAGGAGTATCAGACCGAGCTTGCCGTGAGTCTTTACTCCTTCTTGGCCATCGGCGGGGTGATACTGGCACTCTCTGTGGGGTTCTCGGTGTGGTGCTTTGTGAAGGCAAGGAGACGCGGACGGGCGACGCCTGCTGTGTCCGAAAGCCTTGATTGATCCCGTCCCATCAATAATTTGAAAACGATATGCCCTTCGGGCGTGTATGCGCCGTTGGCGCAGAAAGGATAGATTATGCTCCCCTGCCCCTATGCCAAGAAATGCGGAGGCTGCTCCCTCCAGAACCTCCCCTATGAAGAACAGCTTCACATGAAGCAGGCCAAGCTGATCAAGCTCCTTGGCCGTTTTGGCCGTGTGGAGGAAATTATCGGCATGGAGGATCCCACCCACTACAGGGGCAAGATACAAGCCGCTTTTCGTTCAAAGAGCGGCAAGGTGGTGTCGGGAGTTTATCAGTCCGCCTCCCGCCATATCGTGGAGGTGGAGTCCTGTATGCTGGAGGACGAGTGCGCTGCCCCCATACTGGCTACCGTCCGCAAGCTCTGCGCTTCCATGAAGATCCGTCCCTATGATCTGGAATCGGGTCAGGGCTTTCTGCGGCACGTGCTGATCCGCAAGGGGTTTGTCAGCGGTGAGATTATGGTGGTGCCGGTGACGACCAAGGGCGAGTTCCGCTCGGAGCGGTCCTTTGTGAATGAGCTTTTGCGCCGCCATCCCGAGATCACCACGGTGGTGCGGAACGTAAACCCCACCGACACCGCCCTGTTTCTGGGGAATGAGAGCCACGTCCTCTTTGGGGAGGGGTACATCACCGACCGTTTGTGCGGTCTGGAGTTCCGCATCAGCCCCCGCTCCTTCTATCAGGTCAATCCCATCCAGACCGAGGTTTTGTACGGCAAGGTCATGGAGTTCGCGGGACTGACGGGCAAGGAAATCGTGATCGACGCTTACTGCGGCACGGGGACCATTGGGCTGACCGTGGCAACGGGCGCGAGGGAGGTCATTGGCGTTGAGGTCAACAAGGATGCGGTCGCCGATGCAGTAGAAAATGCCAAGCGAAACGGCATTGTGAACGCGGTCTTTCACGCCGCAGACGCGGGGGCGTTCATGGAGGCCATGGCCGCCAAGGGTCAGAGCGCCGACGTGGTCATCACCGACCCGCCCAGAGCGGGGTGCAGCGGGAAATTTTTGCACAGCCTCCTGAAGCTCGCCCCCAAGCGGGTGGTGTACGTGTCCTGCAATCCCGAGACCCTGGCGCGGGATCTGTACACGCTTACAAAGGGGGGGTATAAGGTAAAAAAGATTCAGCCTGTGGATATGTTTCCGTTTACGGGGCATGCGGAGGTAGTGGTTTCTCTTGAAAGGAAACAAGCATGAAAGAGTGGACATTGTATAAAAACGGCTTGACCATTGGTCATGCAGGCTCGGAAAACGGGAGGATTCTATGTGACGAGACGTACCAAGATGCCTGCCGCATCACTCTTGAAAAGACAGAGCCTATTCCCTACAGCATAACCTGCGGAATCTACGGCTTCATGTGCCACACTGCCTTTGCGAGCACGGAACCGCAAGCGAAAGAAACATATGAGTGCATGAAGAAAGAATTGAAGGATTTTATTGACACGGACGCAGATGAAGCATCTGCGGTAGAATGGGTAGAAGGATTCGTAGAAAAGTGGTAGAACGATCCCTTCCCCTCGTTTATGTTTCATTTCGGAGCCCTATTCTCACTTGACTAAAACGATTTTCTGATTCGATCTCATAAATCAACCATTTTTATTGAAAGGAACCCCACCATGAACATCCTCTTCATCGGCAACAGCTACACCTACTTCTCCGACCTTCCCACCCTTTTCGCCGACCTTTGCCGCGCCAACGGGCATGACGTCCGCGTGGACTCGGTGACGGCGGGCGGGCGCAGGCTCCACGAGTGCCTGACCGAGTTCTGCAATGATCTGAACACCGAGGACCCTCTGGGCAAGCGGATTTCCGAGCTTCTGGAGGAGGTGGAGTACGACGTGCTCATCCTCCAAGAGCAGTCCTGTCTGCCTTACCATAAGCCTGAGCTGTTCTTCGCGGGGGCGGTGGGACTTGCCACCGTCATCGGGGCGTGGCGCACGGTTCTGTACGCCACGTGGGGGCGCATGGACGGCAGCGAGGATCTGGACTACTTCGGCTGGACCCGCGAGTCCATGACCAAGGGACTCCACGATGCCTACTGCCACGCCGCCGCGCTGGTTCACGGGGAAGTGTCTCCCGTGGGTCTGTGCTTCGCCAAGGCGGTGGAGACAGCACCCGAAATTGATCTGTACACCCCCGACAAGTCCCATCCCTCCTACGCAGGCTCCTGCGTGGCGGCTCTGTCCCACTACAAGACCGTGTTCGGGGAAATGCCCCGTGATCTGTCCACCCTGAAGCTGGAGGCCGACGTGGCGGCCAAGCTGGTGTCCATCGTGGACGGGGTGGTGCAGGTAGAGGACGGCGAGTAATGGCGGCAAGGTGAGATACCCCAATCTGAAAGGAACCACTATGAGACTTTCCATGGAAACCTACGGTCTGCGCCGCCGATTCGGCGATTTTGAGGCCGCCCGACTCATCCGCGAGGCGGGATTTGACTGTCTGGACTATTCCTGCTACTTCTGGAAGGAGCAGGCTCACGCGCTGGAGGACGGCTTTCGCGAGTACGCCCGTTCTCTCCGCGCCCATATAGATCGCTTGGGGCTTGTCTGCAACCAATCCCACGCGCCCTTTGTCATGAAATACGGAATGCCCTTTGACCTGTCCTGCCCCGCGTATCGGGACGTGACCAGAGCCATGGAGGTCGCGTCTATTCTGGGGGCGGGTCAGATCGTGGTACACAGCGTCGCCATGCCCCGCGAGCTGACCGAGGATACCGAGGCGACCCACGCCTACGCCATGGAATACTACCGCTCTCTGCTTCCCTACGCCGAGGAGCTCGGTGTCCGTATCGCGGTGGAGAATCTGTTCGTGCGGCGCAGGGAGAAATTCGTGTATTCGGGTCGTTTGAACCGTCCCGATACCCTGTCCCGCGCGGTACGGGAGCTGGATTCCCCCTGGGTCACGGCCTGTCTGGATATGGGTCACGCCGCCATGCTGGGGTATGAGCCCGAGGACTTCATCCGCGGGATGGAGGCGGGGCTTCTGGGTGCCGTTCATTTTCAGGATGGGGACTACATCGAGGATCGGCACACGGTGCCCTTCTTGGGGCAGTACCACTGGGAGGAGATCATGAAGGCTCTGCGGGAGACGGGATACGCGGGGGATCTGACCTTTGAGATCTACAAGTTCTATCAGAATCTGCCCGACGAGGCCATTCCCCACGCGCTGAAGATGGCGGAGGCCGTGGGGCGGAGGCTGATCCGCCTATTTCAGTATGAAAAATAATTTTTTGAAAGGATATACCATCATGTACGAAAACACCACCATTCACCTGCAAGCCCACAAGGGCGATTCCAAGCGCGCCCCCGAAAACACCATGTCCGCCTTCCGCGCCGCCTGTGACGCGGGGTATGAGCTCATTGAGCTTGACCCCAAATACACCGCGGACGGAGTCTGTGTCCTGCACCACGACTGGACCGTCAACCGCACGGGACGGCTGAAGAGCGGTGAGGCTCTCCCCCCCGATACGCGGGTGGACACGCTCACGCTGGCAGAACTGCGGGAGCTGGATTTCGGAGTATGGTTCTCCGAGAAGTTTTGCGGTGAGGCTATTCCCACCTTCGAGGAGGCCATTCCCTACATCCTCTCCCGCGGCGTGTCGGTGAAGGTGGACAACGTATGGGAGCGGTTCACCCCCGAGCAGCAGGAGGATCTGTTCGCTCTTGTCCGCAGCATCGGCGCGGTTCACCCCGAGACGGGGGCGAAGATCGGCATGACCTGCGCGCGGCCGGAGAACGTGGCGCGGGTGGCAAGGGAGCTTCCCGATGCGACCATTCATTACGATGGATTTGTGGATGATTCCGCGCTGGCGGCTCTGGACGAATATGCGGCAGAACGGGAGCTGTATATTTGGCTTCGTTTCCACAACAAGAAAACCGCTTGGAACAAGAATCCTCCCGTGGATGCCGAGTATGCCGCCACGGTGAAGGCGCACGGGCGGTTGGGAATCTGGCTGATCGA
>JAZNUO010000270.1:0-4687 GCA_045592305.1 Eubacteriales bacterium
GCCTGCCACAGGGTCAGGGGCTCTCCCAGCACCGTCACCGAGATCAGGACCGCCACCAGGGGGTCGACGTAGCTGAGGATGGCGGCCTTCTGCCCCGAAACACGCCCCAGAGCCGTGAAGTAGAGGCAGTAGGCCAGCCCCGTGTGGATCAGACCCACCGTCAGCAGGCTGACCCAGCCCGTCCCGTCCATGCCCCTGAGGGTGATGCCGTCGGTGAGCAGGACGTAGGGAAGCAGGACGGCGGCGGCGGCGAGGAACTGGAGCAGGGTGCGGTGAAGCCCCTCCACCCCTTGGATGAACTTGTTGAGGATCACCACCGTGGCGTACAGCACCGCCGCCCCCAAAGCAAGGAGGATGCCCGAGAGGCTGTCGCCGCCCCCCGAACCGATGCCCGTGATCAGGACAAGCCCCACGGTGGACGCGGCGAAGCAGATGATCTGCTTGACGGTCAGCTTCTCTTTAAAGAGGAAGGGACAGACCAGCGTGACCAGAACGGGGGCGAAGTAGTAGCTCAGGGTCGCCGCTGAGACCGTGGTGCGCTTGTAGGCCTCGAAGAGAAGGATCCAGTTGCCCCCCATAGCCGCGCCCGAGACCAGAAGCAGGGGGATACGGCGGCAGACGGAGGCAAGGGGGATTCTCTTGCGGGTGATAAGCAGCACAGCACCGATCAGAAGCGAGGCCATGACGGCGCGGTAGAGAGCCAGCTCCCCTGAGGACACGGGGATCAACCGCACGAAGGGGGCAAGAGTGCCGAATATGGCCATGGAGGCGACGAGGGACAGGCGCGACTTGGTATCTTGTCTCATGGAAGGACTCCTTGGGGGATTGGGTGGCTTTATTATAGCGTATTTTTGGGGGATTGTCAACGGGGGGGTGTCGCCTCGTTTCTCTGGCGAACCTCAACAAAAAGAAGTTCTCTCGTTTGTGCAAATCGGACGAAAATGCGCCGATCCCGCAAAATGTACAAAAAAAGACTTGCTTTTTCTGCTCTTTGGCGGTATAATGGTGAGTAATTATCATGCCCCGCTTTGGAAAATGGTAAAGTCCACCGAAAGGATAAGAAAACTATGAAAAAGCTTTTGATCGTTGCCGCTCTCCTGCTCGCGCTGGTGTTTGCCGCGGCGGCTTGTGAGACGAATCCTGATGATACCGTCACCACCGCCGGCGAGACCACCGCCGAGGTCGCGACCACCGCTGAGCCCGAGGAGACCACCGCCGAGCCGGAGACTACCGCCGAGCCTGAGACTACCGCCGAGCCCGAGGAGACCACCGCTGAGCCTGAGACCGAGCCCGCCGAGGAGCTCATGGAGCCCGTGAGCTTTTTCGATGCGAACAAGATCGCCGGTCTGTCCGGTAAGAGGGGCATCAAGTCGGCTACCCGCGTGGATAACTACCTGCACGTGGTCCCCTCCACGCCCGATCCCAACTGGTATCCCTTCTCCATCGTTGACGGTGCCCGTTACGTATCCATCCGCTACCGCAGTGCAGACGCGGTCGGAGCCGATATGCAGATCTATATTGGATCCATTGGTCCCAACCCCACCGATGACAACACCATGCTGAAGCAGCCCCTCGTGATTGACGGTGAGTGGCATCTGGCCATTTTCGATACGCAGGAGATCATTGACAAGGGTCTGTACGACGGCGCGTTCGTTTCCTACTTCCGCTTCGATCCCCTCGAGGCGGGCTACAAGCTGGACGAGAACGGCGAGCCCTACAGAGAGGAGAACACCAACTGGGCAAGGTATCCCCTGCCCGATGGCTGCTCCATCGACATTGAGTACATCGCCTTCTTCGACAGCGAGGAGGCCGCCAAGGCCTACAATGCCGAATAAGGCTTCGCCAACCCGCAAAACGGGGGCTGAGTCAGTTGCTTTGTAAAAAGCAGTTGGCTCAGCCCCTTTTGGGTGAGGGGATCGAAGCGGATGGCATTCAATCATCAAGCAAATCTCGCAACATTCTTTCTTTATTGAGCAAAAATCTTTTTGTGATCTGATAGCTCCGAGTGTTTTCGTATTCGCAAGGCGCAATTTTTCCGTCATCAAAGGATAAAATTTGAGAATCGGGACATCCCAGAAGAATGGGGGAGTGTGTTGCGATGATAAACTGCGCGCCTTTTTGGGACATATCATGAATATGCTTGAGCAGTGTCAACTGATGCCGGGGCGAAAGTGCAGCCTCCGGCTCATCCATCAAATATAGCCCGGGTCTATCGTATGCCAAAAAGCGTAGATTCCCCTCGCCGTGAGAATTTGCGTGGTAATTGCTACCCATATATTCAAATATAGATGCCGTCGCAACGTTGAAAAATGTTTCTGCTCTGAAAAAATACCCGAATTTGGGGCGGTTCCAGCCTTTAATCAAGGTGATGGATTCACTCAAAGGAGAAATATCGTAATACGTACTAAAATTGTAATTCCGCGTACCGCCTTCGGAATTATAGCCAAATTCTACCGCCATGGCTTCCAGTAACGTTGATTTGCCCGAACCGTTTTCTCCGACGAAAAACGTAATCGGTTTGTCAAGCTGTAATTCCGTGATGCTTTTTATCGCGGGAATATTGTGCACATAAGAATTTTCAGGAAGAGTATCCCAATTTATTCGCAATCCTTGAATATACAGATCGTTCATCGCGGCTCCGCCTTTCATGATTAGTTCCGTCTGCTATCAGGCCGTTTGAGATCGTTGTCTAACCGTTTTTTGCTCTTGTCAAAATCGAGCGTTTCCGTCTTTTTCTCGGTGAGTTCGTACGCTTTTCGGATAATACCGTAAGCATATTGCCCGTTCGAGTTCGGGCGCGAGAAAAGACAGCTTGCATCGCAACAGAGTTAATTTTACTTGATAGTATGGTTTTAAATTTGGCATTTTCGTTCTCCTTTCGGGTGGTAAGCACATTATACCGAAAAAGAGCGGAAATGCAAGAAAAGTTTTTGAAAATTATTTGTTGAGATTATTATAACATAAAAGTCTTTGTTTGTAAATAGTGAAGTATCGATGTCTTCGACTCGAAGTGATGTAGTGCTATCGCACAGTGATGTATTGCTCCTTCGTCGCAAAGTGATGAGATGTGTTCCGCCTCCTCACGCGCGAAGCGCACATCACTTGCGAAGCAAACATCACGCCCGAAGGGCACATCACGTTCCGCTTGCGGAACACATCGTTCCAAAACAAAAAGCACTTCTTACGCTACTTCTCATAAGGATGTTTTAGCGTAAGGCGGTGTCTTGGAGTTGGACGGACAGTTTAGGCTCTCCGTCCTTTCCTATTATTCTGCTTGTATGCTTGGCTCTGCGGTTAACTTGCCGATATATCGGAAGTAGATATCGATCTGTTGCTCTGCTGTTTTAGACCATTTGCAATCGCGTTCGTGGATCACAACTTTTGATATAAATACTCTGAGCACTTCGGGTGTCAATTCTTTTAAGTCCGTGTACTTGTTTACAATGCCTATGAACTTGTCCACATTCGTAGATGCAGCTTTCAAATCTTCTATCTCCGATTTCAGCCTCGGAATCTGTTCTTGTATTTCGCGTTGCTCAGCATTATACTCGTCCGACAGCATTCTGAACTGCTCATTCGTTATTTTACCGAGGACATTATCCTCATATAGTCTCTTGAATAAGGCGTTCAGATCTACGTTACGCTTCTCCAATTTGCCAAGTTCATTTGTTTTTGTGATAAGCTCTCTTCGGTTTTCGGAGGAGCTTTTTTTGTTTATGAACTCAACAAATTCTTGCGTTTTCGCTCGGGCATAGTACGTTGTCTTGCGAATTTCCTCAAGAATGATTTCATCAAGTACTACTTCTTTAATGCTGTGAGGTGTACATTGCTCTTCACCCATGTGCTTACGGTAACGACTGCAAATGAAGCTGTAGTTTTCCGGCTTGATGGTAGTGCCTCTGACAAAGTATAATTTTGAACCGCAATCTGAACAGCACAGGAGTCCGTTATATTTATTGAGATCACCCATACTTGTTCTTCTGCGTTTTCCTGCGCGTACCTTTCGAACGATATCCCAAGTAGCCTGATCAATAATGGCTTCATGCGTGTTCTCGAATCGAAGCCATTCGCTTTCGGGACGCTCAAGCTTTCGCTTGTCCTTGTAAGAAGCAACCGTTGTTTTGCAGTTGACAGTGTGTCCGAGATAGACTTCGTTATCAAGAATTCCCGCAACGGTTCTGTCGTTCCATCCGTAGATATCTTCGGTATCAGTGATGCAACCGTAACTGCCGATTTGTCGATAACGATAAACGGTAGGCTTGAGAATCTTTTTCTCACGTAAGATATTGGCTATGATCCTCGGACCGTTTCCGGCGGCACATAAATCAAAGATCATTCTTACTACGGGTGCTGTTTCTTCATCAATCAGCAGATGTCCTTTTACGTCGGGATCCTTCTTGTAACCGTACGGTATCTGTGTGCTGACACGTTCACCGCGTTCCGCCTTGGCTTTCACAACTGCACGGATCTTCTTACTCGTATCCCTTGCGAACCATTCGTTGAAGAGGTTCTTGAATGGAGCGAACTCGTTGCCTTCGCTGTAAAGCGAATCGTAGTTGTCATTGACAGCGATATACCGAACGTTCCATCTCGGGAACAGCATCTCGGTATAGTTACCGACTTCGATATAGTTTCTTCCAAGTCGGAAGAGGTCTTTGGTGATCAGCGTTGATACCTTTCCTTGCTC
>JAZNUO010000271.1:0-3593 GCA_045592305.1 Eubacteriales bacterium
CTATCGCGCATGTGAAATGCTCGCAAGCGAGCGGGAAATTCGCCCGTTGAGCGAGTGATGGAAAGAAACCCTGCGGGGTTCTGATTAAAATTTAAATGAAGAGGTCCGAAGGATCTCCTCCTCAACTCGTCCGTAAGGACGAATTTCACACGCGCGAAGCGCATATTTCACGCTCGCATGCGAGCATTTCACACGCCGCAGGCGTATTTCACTATTGCGGTTTATCGGAACGATAAACTGCAATTCTTTTTTCTCCCTACAGTATACCACACAAAACCCTTTTTCGCAAGAGGGAACCAGAAAAACTTGCGTTTTCCCGAAAAATCTTGCGTTTTCCCCAAAATGCGCTGTGGGGAAGGGAAGCTCGTCAAGTCCTGCTGAAAAAGGGCCTTTCGCGCTTCCCAAAATTTTTTTGAAAAACTTTTCAAAAACCTCTTGACAAAAACATCGAAATGGTGTATAATCAAATCACACCAAAACGGTGGCAATTAAAACCCGAAAGGAAAGGCCGACCATGAAGATCACCCAGGAAGCGGATTACGCCCTGCGCATGATGTGCCTTCTGACCAAGGAGACCGCGGCGGGGAACACCCCCGTGGGCGCGGCGACTCTGGCCGAGGGCGTGGCCGTCCCCACGCGGTTCGGGCTCAAGATCCTGAGCAAGCTCTCGGGTGCCGAGTTGGTCAGGACCAGCCGCGGAGCCACAGGAGGCTATAGCCTGAACACCGACCCCGCGACCCTGACGGTCAGACGGGTCATCGAGGCCATCGACGGGCCCATCGAGATCAATCGGTGCCTGTCGGATTCCCACGCCTGTCTCAACAACCCCAACAAGGACTGCTGTCGATTGCACCACGTATTCGAGGAGCTCAACCGCCACATCACCGAGCGGCTGGACAGACTCACGGTAGCCACGGTGGTGGACGAGGGAGTGGGGCTGGGAGACCTCTTGGGCATCATACAGTAGAGCGCGTACCCCAACACAAGTAACTTTTGGGCGGGAAGCCCACAACAAAAATTAAAAAACAAATTTCAGGAGGAATTACAACATGAAAAAGTGGAGATGCAAGGTTTGCGGTGAGATCATCGAGAGCGAGAACTACCCCGAGCAGTGCCCCAGATGCAAGGTCAAGGGCGAGGACAAGTTTGAAGAGGTTGTTGACAACAAGATGACCTGGGCCGCCGAGCACGTGGTCGGCGTGGCTAAGGGCGCGCCCGACGCCATCATCGAGGGTCTGCGCGCCAACTTCGAGGGCGAGTGCTCCGAGGTCGGTATGTATCTGGCTATGGCCCGCGTCGCCGCCCGTGAGGGGTATCCCGAGATCGCCCTGTACTGGGAGAAGGCCGCCTTTGAGGAGGCTGAGCACGCCGCTAAGTTCGCCGAGCTTCTGGGTGAGTGCCTGACCGACTCCACCAAGAAGAATCTGGAGATGCGCGTGGCCGCCGAGAATGGTGCTACCGCCGGTAAGTTCGAGCTGGCCAAGATGGCCAAGGAGCTGGGTCTGGACGCTATCCACGACACCGTCCACGAGATGGCGCGCGACGAGGCTCGCCACGGCAAGGCCTTCGCAGGGCTTCTGGAGAGATACTTCGGTTAATTGGGAGAACGCCAAGGGGCTTTGCCCCTTGACCCCACCAAGAACCTTTTGCAAAAGGTTCTTGGAACTCCAAAAACCTTAAAAATTTCGTAGGGCAGTGGGAACAACCCCCGCCCTACCTACGGAGGAGCCAAGCGGCTCGGTGTGGTGCGATCCCACCCTCCTCCCACATAATCAAGTGCCATGTTGCCCATAATACCCATATCAAAACAAAAGGAGACTTCACCATGAAATACGTTTGCCCCTGCGGTTATGAGTACGACCCCGCCCTCGGCGATCCCGACAACGGTATCGAGCCCGGCACCCCCTTCGAGGAGCTGCCCGAGGATTTCGAGTGCCCCGTCTGCGGACTGGGTAAGGACGCTTTCGAGAAGGAAGAGTGAGCCTTCTCGGGATCGGATCCCATAGTTTTCTTTCCTTTTTCCTTTCATAAAAAATGGGAGCTCGCCGCGTGGGAGCTCCTGTTTTTTGTGAAAAAGAGAGGGGCAAATCATGACAAATGCAGAGGCGGTTGCCGCCGCTTTTCATCCGTTCGGGCAAATTGGAATGTAACTGTTCAGTCGATATGTAAAATTGGGGTTTGTCTGTTTGACGGAACATAGCAGAAAGGGGTAGGGTGACCCTCATCCGCCTCCCGCCGCAGGAGCTGGTCGGCACCTTCCCCCCAGTGGAAGGTTTGCTCAATGTTCTTTCTTGATTGATACCAAAAAACATACTGATACCAATAGTTTTTTGGCTAACGGGAAACCCGACACGAATACCTTCCCCTCGGGGGAAGGGGGACCGCGAAGCGGTGGATGAGGGTCACCCTAAAACATACTGATCTGCTCCGTCAAACAGTTCGATAAACCCAAATTTGAAGGTCGGCTGAACAGTTACATTGGAATTTATTTATCTTCTTTTTCCTTACTGTTTTGCTTTCCATCGTTCTCTTTGCTCTTTTTTGAATAAGATGCGCCAAGGCAAAGAAACATGGAGCCAAAACATAACCACATAACACCGTTGGTTCCGCCAATAAAACTGATGATGGCTGCTGAGTCAAACAATATGGCAGCCGTATAGTACAGTATTGCGCTTACTTTTCGAGTATTCATAGAATTACACACTTTCATGAAATTCAAATCCATTTGGCTGTTTTACTGAAAATCATTTCAACTTATGAATTAATCTCATTTTGCATTCTCTGATTTTCGATGCGTATTTGCTTGTCATAATAACACCGACGATCATCATACCAAATGTGATACCCGTGCACAATCCGCCCAAGAAATTATCGGCATGATCTGTAAAGACCAATATCATATCAATTACAGCAGCAACGAATCCACCAATGAAAAGTTTGTTCATTCTTCTCGTTAATTTCAATTTATCCTCGTTGCTGAACTCCGCAACCTTCAATACGGTTTCTTTCAATTCTTCATTCATATTCTCGCTTTTCCTTTCTCCGTCAATGATTTCACGGATGTCTACATCATAGAAGTCCGCAAGTTCAATGAGTATATCCAAGTCTGGCGTATTGCTACCCGTCTCCCATCGAGATACGGTTCGGGAGGATACGTAAAAACGCTCTGCCAGTTGTTCTTGGGTCAGCCCCCTCTCTTTTCGCAAGTGCTTTAGAAACTCACCTGTTTTTTGTTGGTTCATCATGAGTTCCTCCTTTCATCCCAATCTTATCACGATCGGCGCTCAAATACCACGACACAAAGCGAGAAATGCGTGGTTTCGAGGTAGACACGGTATGTCTTGTGTATTCTGTTCGCTACATTCATGGTTTATCGAACTGATTATATCATAAAACCGTAAATTTTTCAATGCCTTCGGGTGGATCGATCCCAACGGTGTGAGACAATTTCTCCCGTGCCGTTGTTGCGTCAAAAAGAGAGGGGCAAAAGCCCCCCTCAACGGGTATCAGATTCAGTCCTCTTTCCTCTTGCGCGCCACGGCGAACACACCAAGGCTCAGCAGGGAGACCATCACAGTCCCCCCCGCAAGTGC
>JAZNUO010000272.1:0-3391 GCA_045592305.1 Eubacteriales bacterium
GAACCGCGCCAAGATCGAGAAGTACGCCTTTTGGGGCCTTACCCTCTTTGTGGCTATCCCCCTCCCTGCCACGGGAGCGTGGACGGGTACGCTGGTGGCCGCCCTCTTCGATATGAAATTCTGGAAGTCCATGCTCTCCGCCCTCATCGGCGTTATGATCGCGGGTGTGGTCATGACCCTTATTTCCTACGGCGTGGTCGCCGCTTGGGGAGCCCTGTTCTGAGTCGTTCCTCAGCGCGACCCCCCAAAAAAATGAAAAAACGGTCGTCAAGTCTCGCTTGGACGGGGAGAAATTCCACCGAAAAGAGCGCTAAAGCGCGCTAAAGAGCGCTAAAGAGCGCTAAAGCGCGCGAAATATCCGTAGCTTTTCCCCTATCCCCCTTGACAATCCCGCCTTTTTTCTGTATAATAGTAAAGGCAGAGCGCCGCGGTCTCAAGACAATCCCGGGTATCTCCCTCAAAAAAGACCGCCGACAGAAGCCCAGCCCCATGCTGAACCCTACCCGCAAGGGTATGGGAGGCGCGGGCCATCATAGAATCATCAACACTTATCAAGAGTGACGGAGGGACAGGCCCTGTGAAGTCACGACAACCTGCCGCCCGCAAAAGGGGCGCGGTAAGGTGCCAATGCCTGCATGATGAGAGTCAAACACGGAAAAACCCTCTGTCTGACTCGGCAGAGGGTTTTTTCAGGGGGATCGAAACGACAAAATCTCCCCTCCCCATCCACAAGACAACAAACGGGGAAGTACCCCGACAAGATACACCGATACCAAAACCAACGAAAGGACATAGAATTATGATTAACGACAACCGCAAAGTGCTGTTCACCAGCGAATCCGTCACCGAGGGTCATCCCGACAAAATTTCCGATAAGATCTCCGACGCCATTCTGGACGAGCTGCTCCGTCAGGACCCCATGTCCCGCGTAGCCTGCGAGACCTTCTGCACCACGGGTCTTGTGGCCATTATGGGTGAGATCACCACCAAGGCCACCGTGGATTTCCAGAAGATCGTCCGCGAGACCGTCCGTGAGATCGGCTACACCCGCGCCAAGTACGGCTTTGACTGCGACTCCTGCGCCGTTATCTCCTCCATCCACGAGCAGTCCCCCGACATCGCCATGGGTGTGGACAAGTCTCTGGAGGCCAAGAACGGCGAGGGTGACGGTCTGGACACCGGCGCGGGGGATCAGGGTCTCATGTTCGGCTACGCCTGCAACGAGACTCCCGAGCTCATGCCCCTGCCCATCTCCCTGTCCCACGAGCTGGCCAAGCGCCTCACCGCCGTCCGCAAGAGCGGCGAGCTGGACTACCTCCGCCCCGACGGTAAGACCCAAGTCACCGTGGAGTACGTCGGCGGCAAGCCCACCCGAGTGGACACCGTGGTGGTCTCCACCCAGCACTCCGCCGAGGTCTCTCTGGAGACCATCCGCACCGACATGATCGAGCGTGTCATCCGCCCCATCGTCCCCGCCGAGCTGCTGGATGAGAACACCAAGTTCTTCGTCAATCCCACCGGTCGCTTCGTCATCGGCGGTCCCGCGGGGGATACGGGTCTGACGGGTCGAAAGATCATCGTGGACACCTACGGCGGCTACGCCCGTCACGGCGGCGGCGCGTTCTCGGGTAAGGACCCCACCAAGGTGGACCGCTCCGCCTCCTATGCCGCCCGTTACATCGCCAAGAACGTGGTGGCCGCAGGTCTGGCCGACCACTGCGAGGTGCAGGTCGCCTACGCCATCGGCGTGGCCAAGCCCGTGTCGGTTCTGGTGGACACCTTCGGCACTGCCAAGGTATCCGAGGCCGCCATTGAGGAGGCTGTGCTCAGACACGTGGATCTCCGTCCCGCCGCCATCATCCAAAGGTTCGACCTTCGCCGTCCCATCTACTGTGATCTGGCCGCCTACGGTCACATGGGGCGCGAGGATCTGAACGCCCCTTGGGAGAGCACCGATCTGGCCGAGGTGCTGAAGGCAGAGCTGCTGTAATATTCATACAAACAAAAGACCCGCCGCGGTTTTCCGCGGGGGGTCGGTGTTATCCCCGGGGGGGATTGACGTGGATTATGCGGGGGGATTTGCCTCCTCGTCGCTCCAGGAGATGAAGTCGGCGGGGGTGTACTCGGCGTTATTGTTGGTCCAGTCGTAGTAGCTGACACCCTCGAAGGTGTTACCCAGCTCGACACAGGCCTCAACCTTTTCAACCCACTGGCAGTGGTTGAAGAAGACCGAGACAAACTTGCGGGGCATATCGATGGTGTAGGCCTCGGACAGGCAGTAGGAGAAGGTGCACTCCAGATTTCTGACCGTGCAGCCCTCAAAGGCGAACTCGTCCAGATACTCGCCGCCGTAGCCCACGAAAGCGGCCAAGTTGTGGAAGCCCGAGAGCTTCACGTTCTCCACGAGGCAGTTCACGAATCTGAGCCGACCGGCCATGTTGTGACCCACGAATGCCGCCTGACGGAAGGAGATGGGGTGCCCGCCGTTGTTGCGATCCTGATTGTTGTATTCCACCCAGCCGTCCACGGTGAAGTTCTTGACGGAGCAGTTCTCGAATTGGATGGTGCCGTCGGTCTGAAGCCCCACGAAGCAGCCCACGGCGCGCTCATAAGCCAAAACCGAGGCGGTGTCGATGGTGAGGTTGCGGAAGATCATGTCGGCGACGGCGACACCCACGAAGCCCGAGCCGATAAAGTTGGCGGGGGTACCCGGTAGGGGATCGTGCACGGCGAACTGGAGGTTGGAGATGGTGTGGCCGTTACCCTCGAAGGTCACGCCGAAGAGCGCGTTACCCTCCAGAGGGGTCCACTCGTAGCCGGTCATGTCAATGTCGGCGGTGAATACCACGGTCATGTCGTCGAAATACTCCATATCCACGTTGACAGCCTGATTAAAGGCCATGAGATCCTCGGCGGTCTGAATGACCACCTGAGTCTCCTTCTCGTCCTCGGTCTCCTCCTCGTCCGTGGTCTCCTCCTCGCTCTCGGCGGGCTCGGGATCGGACTCAGGCTCGGCGGTGGTCTCCTCGGGCTCCTCGGTGGGCTTCTCGGTACCCTGAACGGTGGTGGTGGCGGAGCCTGCGGTTGTTTCCTCGGTGGTTCCGGGGTTCTTGTCACAGGAGGCCAGAGCGGCAACGCAGGACAGGCAGAGAACCAGACACAGGAAAAGCGCGGTTAGTTTCTTCATAGCGTAGAACCTTCCTTTCGGATGAAATAATGAAGTCGGATCGTAGCCATGTCGTTCTGTGAGCCAAGGAGTTGTTCCATGGAGTTGTCTTCCTAAGACCGCTTGGCCTCCGACTTGCAACGCAGGACAGGCAGAGAACCAGACACAGGAAAAGCGCGGTTAGTTTCTTCATAGCGTAGAACCTTCCTTTCGGATGAAATAATG
>JAZNUO010000273.1:0-1566 GCA_045592305.1 Eubacteriales bacterium
TCCACGTCCTCGGGGACGGTGAAGCTGAAGGAGCCCGTGGCCTTGCTGGAGCCCAGCTTGAGGCAGGAGTTGCCCTTGGCATCCCGCGCGTTTCCGTAGAGCTTGGTGGGGCTTGTCAGGGTCAGGGTGTAGCCGCCGTCGGTGAAGGACTTGGCACCGCTGATCTCGGTGCCTTCATTGTGCGCCGCGCCGCCGTTGTCACCGAAGGTGAAGGTGGCCACGGTATCGGAGGGGCCTGCGGGGGGCTCGGTCTCGGTCTCGTCGGGGTCGGCGGGCTCGGTCTCGGTCTCGGGGGGATAGGTGGGAATCTCACCGTCCAGCGCAGAGCCGGAGGGGGTAATCATACCCTCGGGCACCTCGCGGCCAAACATCAGCCATGCCAGCTCGGGGTAGTCGATGAAGGTATTGCGGTTGCCCTGAATGCCCTCTACGACCTCGTTGCGCCCCATCTCCCAGGTGTCCACGGGGTCCAGCTCGCACCATGCCAGCAGAATGTCCACGCTCTCGAACACGTCGGTCACGTCGGTAGCGCCCCAAGCGGAGTCCCAGCGGACGTATACGTACAGGATGATGCGGGCCACGTCGCCCTTGACGCGGTCGAGGGGCTCGTAAAATCCGTTGGACTCGCCGTAGAGCTTGTTGCCTCTGGCGGAGTTCACCCCCGCCTCGGCGGGACGGATGTGGTGGAGGTCGGCGCCGCCGCCACTCGTGTTATTGCCGCCCAGACTCTGCGGCCAGACGTGCTCGCGGTTGCAGGCCCACGCGGGAGCCCAATCCGATTTGGTCATGCTGTAGCTCGTGTACAGGGTGGTGGCGTGGGTGGTGTCGTTTTGTTCGCAGTCCACGCGGAAAACGTAGTCGCGGCAGTTGTCGTAGGAGGTGATCTTCTTGTGGGTGTTCTTCATGAGGCTATGCAGGGAGGATTTCAGATTGCTCGGGGACTGCGCCGCCAGACTGTCGAAGGCGTAGCCTCCCGTGTAGTAGGACTCCGCCCCCGTGCCCTCCAGGGAGAGGCAGACCTCCCCACGCTTGCCCGAATTGGACTGGGTGGAGTATTCGGCGGGCGCGGCGGTGACCACCACCCAGAGGGAGGACAACAGCATCAGCGCGGCCAGCGCCAGCGCGGTGAGCTTCAGGGTTTGTTTGTTCATGTCGGTTCTCCGTTTTTTGTTTTCAATCCCATTCAGTATACCATAAAGTTGGGGATTTGTAAACACTTTTTGCGAAAAAGGGGGGAGATTCGACCCGCGGAGAGGCGATTTTCGCTTCGGATATAAAAGGATGGGAAGCCGCGGCACCCCATTTTTCTGTGTAACGGCTCGGTCGATACTGAAAATTGGGGTTTATAGGGGAGGCGAGGGGAACGCCAAAGGGAAACTTCTTGAAAGCCTCCTCGCTTCGCTCGGTGCAAGTTTGCCTATGGCAAACATTGCGAAGTTTCCCTCTGGACTCCTTTCAAGAACTTTCAAAAAATCATTAATTATCAATCCTTTTTAAAGGTTTTTGGAGATTCCAAAGAACCTCGAAATATTTGCCAAAGGCAAATTTGCCCCGAGCGGAGCGAGG
>JAZNUO010000274.1:0-3067 GCA_045592305.1 Eubacteriales bacterium
CCGAACTCCCTTCAAGAACCTTCAAAAAAATATTGATAAATAGACCTTTTTTGAAAGTTCTTGGGATTCTTAAACCCTTCTTTCAAGAAGGGTTTAAGTGGGGTGCAGGGGTGAAACCCCTGCCCGATAAACTGCAATTTACCGTTTTCTCCTCATCGCCCTCAACTCCCCCTTATGCTCCTCCGTCACCCGAAAGCTCTCGCAAGCCTTCTGCACGGTCTTGTTGTGCGTCCACAGGGGCAACCGCCCCTCCGTGATGTAGGGGAGTGCCGCCTCATACTGCTTTGCCAGAGCCGTGGCGAAAAACCACGCTACCATCATGCGGACGTAATACTCCTGCCGCTCGGTGATGGCGGGTGCGGCGGCCTCCCCCAAGAACACGGGATCGAACTCCCCGTCCAGCCCGTACCGCATGAGCATACCCAGCCCGAAGCGGCAGACATAGGGACGAGGATCCTCCATCCAACGGCGGATATGGGGTAAAAGCTCTCTGAAGCACCCCTTGAAGGCCTTGGGGGAGAGCTGGTCGCAGGTCGCCCAGTTGTCCACGAAGGGGAGGAACTCATCCACAGCGGCGACGGCGGCGGTGAAGTCGGGTATGGACTCCAGCAGAAAGACGTGGAGCTGGTTTTCCTCAAAGAATGCGTGTGGAAGATCGCCGAGCAGAGCCTCCCCGCCCGCCGTTCCCTTCAGCTCCCTCGCCATACGGCGCAGGAGGGGGGTGCGGACACCGATGACCGTCGCGGGATCAACCGTGGGCATGAGGGAGCATTGAAAGGTCTTGTAATCACTGTCCCCACGGGCAAAGAGGGCTTCGCGGATGTCCCGTACCGTATCCATGCTCATACGGGGATGATATTGGAGAAGCCCACCCGCCCCTGCGCGTCTGTGACCTCGGCGCGGATATACTTCTCGTGACGCTTCAGCTCGTAGACCGCCTCGGTGAGGTTCTCCCCCCGCGCGATACGCCCCGCCGTCCACACGGCGTTGGACAGGAAGGCGATCTTGACGGCGGGGGAGCAGGTGAGCTTGACCGAGGTGGGGGAGATCCTCTCCAGATGCACCTCGGGACCCATGGTGGCGTAGAATCTCCCTTGACGGAGAGCCTCCACCATGCCCAGCTCCTCCGCGGCATCGGCCTCCACCGCCACCCAGCCGCGGCACTGGTCGCCATTACAGTAGTGGGTGTCGTCGGTGGCCAGCAGGGGGAGGTACAGCCCGTAGGAGGCGATCTGATCCACGATCAGCCCCGAGTAGGGGCGGTCGGACATCCCCCAGTCCGAGACCGAATTATAGATCTCGACAGCGTCGAAGTCGGCGCAGCCCAGGATCTGCTCGGAGGTATTGAGGCTCCACGCGGGATGAGCCAGAACCGCCAGTCCCCCCGCGGCGCGGATGCGATGCACCATGTCCCGCACGCGGTCACGGATACGGCCGTCATGATTTCGAAGATAATCCTCGGGAATTTCGGGATCGCGGGTCATGCCTATGCCCACAACGTGGTAAATTTCGGTGACTCCCGTCCACTCGTCCACGCCGTCCACGTTGTACTCACAGCCCGACAGGACGGCAAGTCCGCCGATCTCTCCCCCTTCGCCGTAGACCCAATGGTCGGTGATGGCGATGGCATCGTAGCCCGCTTCCTTGTAGATGGCGGCGACCTCCTCGGGGGTCTTATGACCGTCCGAGAGGGTGGTGTGGGTGTGGAGTCCTATCCTGAGGCGGGTCTTGCCCGTGAGATCGGTGAACATGGTGAACAACCTCGCTTTCGTGGTATCTATGAGGTATTATAGCACATTTTCGGGAATTTGACAATCTTTTTTCGGGAAAGTGAGAGCAAAACCGTAATGACCCCGCCCTTTTTGCGTCTATATAGGTAAGCGCGGCTTGACAAATCCTACCCGCCGTGCTATACTACACATACGAAACGAAAGGAGTCTTCCATGAAAAAAGCCCCCTTCGCCCTGAAGTCCCCCTTCTGGCTCCACGGCTTTCTCTACGTCCTCGCCGCCCATCTGACGGGGTATATCGCCGCTGTGCTGTTCTACGCCCTCTCCCCCACCGACTGGGAGTATCCTGGGTACATCCCCGCTACGGTCTTTTGCGCCCTGTCCCTGCCTCTGTTTTTGAGGTGGTTCTTCCGCAACGAGAACCCCATTGGCTATCTGGTGACCACGGTCATTTCCCATATAGTCTGCGGGCTGGCAGGTGTCGCGCTGATCTACCCCATGCTCGTAGTAACCAAGGTGCTGACCGACGACCCCTTGAAGCTCGAGCCTTGGGCGTTCATCGTTTTCTGGCTGGCCGTCGCCCTGTTCTTCGGCGCGCTTCTGCTTGTGCTCTGTCTGGGACTGCTCGTCTACGCCCTCATCCGCCGCAGACTTTCCCCCGCGACCCAAACCGCGCCCGAGACCGCGCCCTCCGCGACGGACTCCGAAACCGCCCCCGATCCCATTCCCGATACGACAACCGATACATAGGAGTTACCATGAAAACCACCCGTCTCTTCGATCAAAACAGCCACCTCTTCACCTTTGAAGCCACCGTTCTGTCCGCCGAGATCGGCAGAGCCCACGACACCCTTTCGGTAGTGCTGGACGCCACCGCCTTCTTCCCCGAGGGAGGGGGGCAGTACCCCGATCGGGGGACTCTGGCGGGATGTCCCGTTCTGGACGTTCGGGAAAAGAACGGCGTCATTGTCCATACGGTCAGCATTTCCCACCTGAACAGTGAGCCTCACCCCTTCACGGAGGGCGCGAACATACAGGGAGAGCTGGATGCCGCCACCCGCTTCGCCCGTATGCAGAACCACAGCGGCGAGCACATCATCTCGGGGCTCGTCCACCGCCTTTACGGCTACAGGAACGTGGGATTCCATCTGGGAGATGGAGACGTGACCCTGGACTTTGACGGGGTGCTGACCCGTGAACAGTTGGATGCCATTGAGGAGGAAGCCAACGCCATCGTGGCCGCCAACCTTCCCGTGAAGGCCTACTATCCTGATCCTGCCGAGCTGGCTACCCTCACCTACCGCGCTAAGCTGGATCTGACCGAAGGTGTCCGCATC